>NZ_JBFOLH020000004.1:216823-406698 GCF_040829825.2 Leadbetterella sp. DM7
TTCGGAACATTCTTTTATTTTCAGTGAACAACTAACAGTGAACAGTGAACAATTTCGGAACATTCTTTTATTTTCAGTGAACAACTAACAGTGAACAGTGAACAATTTCGGAACATTCTTTTATTTTTAGTGAACAACTAACAGTGAACAGTGAACAATTTCGGAACATTCTTTTATTTTCAGTGAACAACTAACAGCGAACAGTGAACAATTTCGGAACATTCTTTTATTTTTAGTGAACAACTAACAGTGAACAGTGAACAATTTCGGAACATTCTTTTATTTTTAGTGAACAACTAACAGTGAACAGTGAACAATTTCGGAACATTTCTTATACTATATGTACCATAACTATTCACTGTTAGTTGTTGACTATTCACTGTTAATTGTTCACTGTTAGTTGTTCACTGCTAAACTCTCAGTGGTTTCTCATCCACCCTTAGCCTCCCCTCAGCAAAAGCCGTATACAGCGATTCGGCTTTGCTAAGCGATTCTTCCAGGTCATCGTTCAGCAGAACCACGTCAAAATTATCCTGGAACGACATTTCAAATTTCACTTTGTACAATCGTTTGGAGAGGCTTTCTTCCGTTTCGGTTCCGCGGCTCCGGAGGCGGTTTTCCAGCTCTTCCAGCGAGGGTACCTTCACAAAGATGGCCAGTGCATTTTCGCCGAAATATTCTTTCAGCTTCAGTCCGCCTTTCACATCCACGTCAAAGATAACGTTTTTGCCTTCTGACCATAACCTCTCCACCTCGCTTTTCAGGGTACCGTAATACCCGCCGGGGTACACTTCCTCCCATTCTACAAACGCATTTTCCCTGATCTTCTGCTGGAACTCTTCAATGGAGAGAAAATAATAGTCTTTTCCGTGTACCTCGTTACGGCCGCGTTTGTCGCGCGTGCAGGCCGAGATAGAGAAACCCAGGTTCTCGTGCGCAGACAAAAGGTGCCTGACTAAAGTGGTTTTACCTGAGCCCGAAGGGGCGCAGAAAATAACAGCTTTTCCGTTCATGGTACATATAATTATAAAAAACCACCGTAGAGGTGGTTCTTTATGGGGTTATTCCCTGTTTTTATGCTATAAATATCTCCTGGATAACTTTGATGTTAATGACCAGCCCGATGATGAGGAGAACGCCGATTCCTATTTTTAGCCTTACCTCATTCACTATTTTTTCCGGGCAGCATTTCCTTTCCACTCTGTTTTTGAGGCAATCCCTGATGATTTTTTCCAGTTCATCCGTTGTTTCCGGCAGCTCGTCGCTTGCTTCCAGGCGAGCCTTCAGTTCTTCAATCGTTTGGGAGCCATTTAAAACCGACTGCACCATCTTCTCTACGCACTTGTCGTGCTCATTCGCCTGATTCATATGCGAGCTAGAAGCCATTTCCAAAAAAGTTTATTATCATCTCAATTCTTTATATCCCATGGACTTTGCATAAGAACGTAATTTCTCCTTCAATAAGTTCCGCGCACGGTGCAATCTTGACCGCACGGTACCTATGGGTATATCCAGAATTTTGGCCATTTCCTCGTAAGTGAAGCCTTCGATGTCGCACAGGATGATGACGGTCCGGAAATCAACAGGCAGGCTGTTCAGCGCAGTGGCCACCTCGTCGCCAATCAGGTCCTGAACCGCCTCAATACGCAGATCTGTAGTGCTTTCCACTTCAGCATCCTCGTTTGAATTGTAAACGGTTTCCACCTCCTGGTAGTCTATTTTCGACGGCTCCTTGCTCTTTTTCCGGTAGTCGTTAATAAAGCTGTTTTTAAGAATTCTAAATAACCACGCCTTGGCATTGGTGCCCTGCTGGAAGGAGTTAATGAAGCGGAAGGCCTTCATGTAGGTATCCTGGAGCAGGTCATTGGCATCGTCCTCGTCGTTGGTCAGTCGATAGGCAAAGTTATACATGGAGTCTATCTGAGGCATAAACTCTTGATTGAATATCCGATGTTTCTCTTCATCGGTATATCTGGGTTTGCTCACTTCTATTTCTTCTTCCTCCATGTGATTTTATGGTTTCTGCAAAATTACCTTTTTTTTTTATCCCGTTCATTTAGTTTGGTATAAAATTGAACTTTTCCGGGCTGAATGGAGAATGAGAAGGACATTTTTTATCCGGAGTTCATTTTTTTGATGGACAATGGGCAATTGACAGTTGACAATGGACAACGACGCCTCCATACTCTTCACCCGGAGCTATTGTACTCGGAACTAAACACCGGAATATGTATCTTTGCATAAAACTAGCGTTACTTCTACAGGTGAGAGATTATTTATCGGAATTAAACGAACCGCAGCGTGAAGCGGTAACACACATACAGGGCCCCCTCATGATCATTGCCGGTGCGGGCTCAGGCAAGACACGGGTGCTTACTTACAGGATAGCCTACCTGCTCGATCACGGCGTTGATCCCTTCAATATACTGGCCCTGACCTTTACCAACAAGGCTGCCCAGGAGATGCGGGAGCGGATCGAACGGATCATCGGCCCGGAGGCCCGGAACCTGTGGATGGGTACCTTTCACTCGGTTTTTGCCAAAATTTTACGGATCGACGGGTTTAAGCTGGGCTATACGTCCAATTTTACCATTTATGATACAGACGACAGCAAGTCGCTGCTCCGCTCTATCATCAAGGAAATGCAGCTCGACGACAAGACCTATAAGCCGAATTACGTGCTGAACCGGATTTCGGGGGCCAAGAACAACCTGATATCCTGGCAGATGTATAACGATAATCCTATTTTCCAGGCCGAAGATACCGCAGCCCAGATGCCTGAGCTGGGCCGGATCTACCGTACGTACGCCATGCGCTGCTTCTCGGCCAATGCCATGGATTTCGACGACCTGCTTTTCAACACCAACGTGCTTTTCCGCGATCACCTTGATGTGCTGAACAAATACCAGCACAAGTTCAGGCATGTGATGGTGGATGAGTTCCAGGATACCAACATCAGCCAGTACCTGATCACCCGGAAGCTGGCCGCCGTGACCCAGAACATATGCGTGGTGGGCGATGACGCCCAGAGTATTTATGCTTTCCGGGGGGCCAACATCCAGAATATTCTGAATTTCAGGAAAGATTACCCCGATCTGAAGGTGGTGAAGCTGGAACAGAACTACCGTTCCACCAAAAATATTGTGAATGCGGCCAATTCCCTGATAGCAAGGAACAAAAGCCAGCTTGAAAAGACCATATTTTCGGATAACGAGGAAGGAGCCAGGATTGAGGTGATCCGGGCCATGTCGGATAATGAAGAGGGCCGGATTATCTCGCACGAAATCTTTGAAGGAAAGCTGACCGGGCTGAAGAACAACGACTTTGCCATTCTTTACCGCACCAATGCGCAGTCAAGGGCCTTTGAAGAGGCTTTGCGCAAAATCAATATCCCGTACCGGATCATCGGGGGGCTTTCTTTTTACCAGCGGAAAGAGATCAAGGATATCCTGGCGTACCTGCGTTTTACGGCCAACCAGAAAGACGAAGAGGCCTTCAAGCGGATCATTAATCAGCCCAAGCGCGGGATAGGAGATACCACGGTAGCCAAAATTGTGGTTACCGCGGCAGAGCAGCAGGTCAGTGTATGGGATGTGGTGAGCCATATCCGGAATTTTTTTGAGGGGCGGGCAGCCAATGCCATCGAGGGCTTTGCCGACCTGGTCCGCAGCTATATCCTGATGCTGGAAGAGGGTAAGGATGCCCACGCCATAGCCATGCATGTGGCCAAAACCAGCGGGCTGCTCCATGAATTGTACATGGACAAGACCGTAGAAGGGGTGGCCCGGCACGAGAACGTTCAGGAATTGCTGAACTCCATCCGGGCTTTTGTAGACAATGATGAGAACGAAGACAAATCGCTGGGCGCATTCCTGCAGACGGTGTCGCTGCTGACCACGGCCGATGAGGAAGACGACGGCGATAACGACAAGGTGACCATGATGACCATTCACGGGGCAAAAGGGCTTGAATTCAGGCATGTTTTTGTGGTGGGAATGGAAGAAAACCTGTTTCCGTCCCAGATGATGCTGAAAAGCCGCGATGACCTGGAAGAAGAGCGCCGGCTCTTTTATGTGGCCATTACCCGGGCAGAAAAGAAGCTCACGCTCAGCTACGCCCAGCAGCGTTACACCTGGGGTAAGATGACCTTTTGCGAGCCCAGCCGTTTCCTGGAAGAAATTGACAGTAAATACCTCCTGCTGGGCGATAAAGGCATACCGCAGGGATTTGAAGCCGCGGGACCACCGGCGGCGGCCGTAACCCGCCGGCCGGCCGGGATAGGAGAGCCTGTGAAAAGAGCCCCCGCTGCCAGCCACCTTAAGCCGGTGCAGGCGGCCCGGCCGGTAGAGGCGCACGTTCCCACACCTGATTTTACCCCCTCAGATACCCGTGATCTGAAGGCCGGCGACCGGGTAGAGCACCCCAAATTCGGTTTCGGAGAGGTGAAAAAGATGGAGCAGATGGGAGCAACGGCCAAAGCCGTCATCCAATTTGAAAAAGAAGGCGAAAAAACGCTACTTTTGAGTTTTGCTAAACTGAGAATTATATGAAAAAGACAGGTTTATTGCTAACGGCCCTGTTTTGTACCGTAACCCTGTTCGGGCAAAGCCTGCGGGTGGCCACCTACAATATCCGGATGAACCGGGCCAATGACGGAGTAAATAACTGGGAAAACCGGCGGGATAAGCTCAATGAGCTGATCCGGTACCATGATTTTGACATCATGGGCACCCAGGAAGGCTTTAAGGAGCAATTGGATGATATTCTGCGGCTGAAAGACTATGCCTATACGGGCTCAGGCCGCGACGACGGCCGGGATGCCGGGGAACATTCGGCCATTTTTTATAAAAAGAGCCGTTTAAAGCTCCTGAAGTCAGGCGACTTCTGGTACAGCGAAACGCCGGATAAGCCGGGGAAAGGCTGGGATGCCCGCTGCTGCAACCGGATCTGCTCGTGGGCCCGGTTCAGAGACCTGGCCACCAGGAAGGAATTCTATGTTTTCAACTCGCATTTTGACCACGAAGGCGTGGAGGCCCGCCGCAACTCAGGCGTGCTGCTGGTGAACAAGATGAAGGAGATTGCCGGGAAGCTTCCTGTGATCAGCATGGGCGATTTTAACTCCACCCCTGAAACAGAGCAGATCAGGCACATAAGTGCTCATTATAATGATGCTTTCGGTGCATCGGTGCAGCAGCCTTACGGGCCTGTGGGTACATTTAATGCCTTTAAGTACGATGCGCCGCTGAACGACCGGATCGACTATATTTTTGTATCGGATAACATTAAGGTGCTGAAATACGGGGTGCTGACCGACAGCTACCATCAGAAATTCCCTTCAGATCATTTACCGGTAGTGACAGACCTGGTCATCGATAAATAGATAATAATACATACTTATGCACAGAATCTCCTCCCGGTTGATCCGTTGTACTGTAATTTACCTGCTGGCCCCCAATTTGTTGTTTTTCCTGTACTGGTTTCGTTTCCCGGTGAACGGGCTGTTGCTGGCCGGTACCGGGGTGCTTCTCTATTTTTACTTAAAACGGGTTTCCGGGCCGGAAGAGAGGCCTTTGGGCTGGAAAGCGCTGGCTATACTCTGCGTGCTGGCCCTGGCCTGGACCCTCCTGGCAGGCATAGGCAACCTGGTGGCACAGGCGCTGGATTTCCAGGGGCACAACGCCAAGCTGTACAACCTTTTCACTTCGCCCTGGCCGCTGCTCTACGAGTATAATGCACGGGAGGTTATCTACTATTTTTCATTTTACCTGGTGCCCGCTTACCTGATGAAGCTGAACGGGCAATATTCTAACCTGGTGCTTATTGTATGGTCATGGAGCGGGTACATGCTGGTGTTGACCTGGGCCTTTTACCTGTTGAAAAGAAGCTTCCTGAGGGTGGGAATATTTCTGGCTCTGGGCGAGTCGGCTGTGTTTTTCAATTCCCAGGTATTCCGAAGGCTGGGTGATTTTCCCCAGCATGAGTGGCCCGTTTTTATGGGTAGCCTTTTTGAACAAAGCAGCTGGGTGCCTAACCAGTTCCTGCCCACGCTGCTGGTGCTCAGCATCTTTATTCATCAGCTTACCCGGGGGCTTGATCTGAAGCTCCTGGTGTTTCCGCTGGTGCTGAGCCTCACCTGGGGGGTGTTCCCGGCCATCGGCATGGCGGTGGTGATCGTTACCGGGATGATCATTTACGGAAGGGCCGGAGAGATAGGCGGTCTGATCATATACAGTCTGCGTTACCTGCTTCTGGTTATACCTGTTGCCCTGTTTTACCAGAGCTCGAACGGGGGCGGAGTAAGTGAATTCCTGTTTCTTACCAACAGGCGCCTGGTAAAAATACCCGTTTGGGCCGGGCAGATCTTCCCTCAGGTATTGGTGTTTGGCACACTGATCTTCTTCTTTGTCAAAGACAGGCAGGCACGGCTTTACAGCTTTTGTGTCTGCGGTATTTTACTGGTTTTTTCTATGTTCAGGGTAGGAGTGTACAATGACCTCGTGTCGCGTACTTCTATCGTTTTTTTTACGGTGATCGTGTTTTATGTGGCCCTGAGTTTTGAAACGCAGGTACTGAAAAAAGTGCGCTGGCTGGTGCCCGTACTGTTAATAGATGTGTTCTTTACTTTTTACATCCTGGGTGACAAGCTGATGCACAACGAAGTAATGAAAATAGATAAGCACCGCGAAATTTACCGGCATGATGATAACAAGAGCATCTACGAATACTTTAAAAAGTATGCGCATGAGCAGGAGCTGATCCAGTATTCCAGCAAAGAAGACAGCTTCTACCAGAAATACCTGGCCAATCATTAACGGCAGTGAACCTTACCGGCTGCTGTAGATTTCCTGCAGGATCTTTTTACCCACTACCGGCTTGTAGTGAGACATCTCGTAATAATTCGTGATGTCATTGGTATAGGTGTTCTTACCCGTGTAGTTATAAATGTTTTTCCGGCCCAGGTAAATGCCCAGGATATTCAGGTCAATGGGGTTGTACTCCCGCTGGTCAAACGCCGGCCCGATAATGATCTTGTAACGGGTATGGTGGATTTTAAAGAGGGAATCCAGGGCTTTCAGATCGGCCAGGTGGTGCGGTTTGATCTGCCGGTCCATCATGGCCGGGTTTTCCATTCGCTCATGAAACTCCGGATCCCGGTAATAGCCTGCCGAATCCTGCTGTATTTTTTCGATGTTTTCCGGGAAAAGGAAATCGTTCAGCGGGGTGGTATAATAATATTTGAACTTAAAAAATTCGTCCATATACGCCGGCCGGTACGTTTTAAAAAGCTTCAGGTCGAGGTAGGAAACAAAATACTTCTTCTTGAAATAGGCTTTGAAAAAGCGGGTATGGTAAGACAGGGCGTTCTCGTTTGTCCAGCGGTAATCTTTATGGTGCACAATAGATTCTGATTCGTCGTATTGTTCCGAGAAGGTATCGGAGTCTACGATGATCAGGACATTTTTGATTTTTGACCCGTTCTTGTGGATGAATTCCAGCTTTCCGCGGATGCCCGAAATATTGTCGTTAAAGGCATCAAAATGAAACGGTGCCGGCTCATGAATCAACGGTCCCCAGTCTTCGGTATGAAATGCGCTTGAACGCGAGCTGCCGAAGATAAAAGAGTTGAAATTGTACTCATCCTTGTAATTGAGGTAGGTTTGCGTGCTTAGCCGGTTCCGGTTGAAGGTTTTCAGGTAATTGCTTCCGTAATGAGGGTAGTTTCGCAAAACATGGAAGGGGTCAAAGGCAAAATAACTCAGCGCCAGCAGAATAAACGGGGCACCGAACAGGAGAACCTTGGGGATGAATTTAAAGAACTTCTTATCCATGTTTTAAAACTGAAAATAGATAAACTGCATGGCACCGAAATAACCGAACACCAGAATAAAGAAGGTGAAAAAATAGTAGATACCCCAGCGCTGCCATTGAGGTCTGTGATCTACCCATACTCCCACATCTGTTTTTTCCTGCATTTTTTCAATGGTGTACAGGATAATGAAGCCCGCCGCCAGGGTAAAAAGGGTCTGGGGGGTAATGATCCGGACAATTTCGCTCCACGAGTGACTGCTTTCTGAAAAGAGATGGGTAGCAAAATAGCGGGCGTCTTTGAAATTGTGCGCCCGGAAGAAGATCCAGGCAAATACGGCCAGGGCCACAGTGATCCAGTTCTGAAGCAGTCCGCCCAGCCTGCCCATCGGGGTGAACACCGCTTTCTGCAGGTTCCTTGTCATATGTCCGCAGATCTGGTAAAAGCCGTGCAGCCCGCCCCAGATTACGAAATTCCAGCTGGCCCCGTGCCAGAGGCCGCTGACCAGGAACACGATCAGGATATTCAGGTACCAGCGGGGAACCGCCACCCGGTTACCGCCCAGGGGAATATAAAGGTAGTCTCTGAACCAGGTAGAGAGCGAAATATGCCACCTTTTCCAGAATTCGGCAATGCTCCTGGCCAGGTAAGGCCTTTTGAAGTTGGTCATCAGCTTAAAGCCCATGACCCGCGCCGTACCTATGGCGATATCGGAGTACCCGGAAAAATCGCAGTAGATCTGGACACTGTAAAAGAGGATGGCCACGATGAGGGGCAGCCCCTGGTAACGGTGAACATCGCCGAATACCACGTCGGCGTAGGTGGCAAAATTATCGGCGATCACCATTTTTTTGAAAAAGCCCCAGAGCATCAGGCGGAGGCCGGAGACCACGCGGGCTTCATCAAAATCAAATTTTTTATAGAACTGGTGGAGAATGTTCTGGGGCCTTTCAATGGGGCCCGCTACCAGCTGGGGGTAGAACATGACGTACAGGGCGTAAATACCGAAATTCCTTTCTACTTTCTGGTGACCGCGGTAGACTTCAATGGTATAGCTCATGGCCTGGAATGTATGAAAGGAGAGGCCTATGGGCAGGATGATGTCCCAACGGGGCTCGTACGTAGTGCCGTTTAGCCTGAAAGTAAAGCTGTTGAAGTTATCGATCAGGAAGTAATAGTATTTGAACATGGCCAGCACGCCGATATTGGCGATGAGGCTGACGGCCAGGGCCATTTTTCGCTCGCGCCCCTGCGACCGGTCGATCCAGAAGGCAGCATAGTAATCGACCACAATGGTAAAAAACAGGATCAGGATATACTCCCACTTGAAAAATGCGTAGAAGATACAACTGGAAATAAGCAATAGTATCCATCTGAATCTGTGAGGGATTGTAAAATAGAGGAAAGTTACAATCGGGAAAAACAGAAAAAATTCAAAAGAACTGAATACCATAGACTAATCTTTATGCGGTCCATTGATTTGAGGCCGCAAATTAAGGATAGATTTTGTATAATGGAAACGTTGCCCGCATTAAGTAACGTGATCCGGCCGCTGCGGAGAAAGGCGGAATTTACTTTTTTTGCAGAATACTGAAATGAAAACAGGCGGGATTGCTGGAAGAAAGAAGGGGTTTTTGTAAATTTGTACATCAAAACACGGTTAAAATTGAGCAAGAAAGTAATACTGGCCATCCTGGATGGCTGGGGAATCCCGAAGGAAGGAGAAGAATGGCGGTCAGCGATTGAGAAAGCCGATGTGCCTTATTTCAGGTATCTGATGAATACGTACCCGCACAGCCTGCTGGAAGCGAGCGGTCGTGCGGTAGGGCTGCCGGCCGGCCAGATGGGGAACTCAGAAGTAGGGCATACCAACCTGGGTGCCGGACGGATCGTTTACCAGGAGCTGGAGAAGATCAATGTAGCGGTAGAAGACGGCCTGCTGGCCAAAGAGCCGGTAGTAACGGCAGCTATAGAATACGCCAAAGCAAACGGGAAGGCCGTGCACCTGATCGGCCTGTGCTCAGACGGGGGCGTACACTCGCACATATTTCACCTGAAAGGGCTGGTAGATATTTTTGATCATGCCGGCGTGCCGCATACGTATATCCACGCTTTTTTGGATGGCCGCGACACCGACCCCAAATCGGGGAAAGGCTTCATCAGCGATCTGCAGCAGCATATCGAAGGAAAGAATGCGCAGATCGCTTCGCTGATCGGCCGGTATTATGCCATGGACCGCGATAAGCGCTGGGACCGTGTAAGCCTGGCTTACGAAGCCATGGTGAAAGGCAAGGGCGAGTCATATGTGAAGGCTACAGAAATATCCGCCGCGCTTGAAGCCTCTTACCAGGCCGACGTGACCGACGAGTTCCTGAAGCCGGTGGTAGTAGTGCAGGAGAACGGCGAGCCCGTAGCCACTATAGCAGAGGGTGATGTGGTGCTTTGCTTTAATTTCCGCACCGACAGGGGCCGGGAGATCACCGAAGTGCTGACCCAGCACGACTTTCCCGAGTACAATATGCATACCCTCAACCTGTACTACATTACGATGACCAATTATGACGAGTCGTTCAGGAATGTAAAAGTGATCTATGAAAAGGATAACCTGACAAATACGTTGGGTGAAGTGCTGGAGAAGGCCGGCAGAATGCAGATCCGTACGGCCGAAACCGAGAAATACCCGCATGTTACCTTCTTCTTCTCCGGCGGACGCGAGGAGCCTTTTGAAGGCGAGATACGGCTGCTATCTCCTTCACCCAAAGATGTGCCTACCTATGACCTGAAGCCGGAGATGGCGGCAGAGAACATCATGGAGAACCTCGTGCCTTACCTGAAGAAGGGGGAAGTGGATTTTGTATGCCTGAACTTTGCCAACCCCGATATGGTGGGCCACACGGGCAACTTCCAGGCCGTTATAAAGGCGGTGGAAACCGTAGACCGCTGCCTGAAGAATGTAGTGGAAACCGGCCTCGAAAACGGCTATGACACACTGGTGATTGCCGATCACGGCAACGCCGAATATATGATCAACGACGATAAGACGGTCAATACGGCGCATTCTACCAACCTTGTACCTTTTATCGTGGTGGATAAGGATTATAAAGGCACGCCGAAAAACGGTAAGCTGGGCGATATTGCGCCTACTATACTGAAGATATTGGGTGTGACAATCCCGGCAGAAATGACGGGAAATGTGCTGATATAAGACAGGTTAAATTGGTTCTGTTTAACTTCTTTGGTCTGAACAAATAAAAAAATGACGCTTATTTGCAGGTTTTTTTAATTTAAAATTTAACTAAATATTTAAATAATAGTTCAGGTACTTTTTTTGTAATATTCTTGGATAATTCCTGTTTAAAAACAGGAAATGTCGTTGAAAATAAAATATAAATATTGAAAAAGTACAAAAAATAACAGGAATATTCTGAGACAGGTACAGCCGGCTCATTGCTATTGTAATATGCTGTAATAATGTATTTAACCTGCCTTTTCAGGTATGCAAATGAGACTTATTTTTATTATAAGTTGTTCTTAATAAGTATTTTAAATTATTTTATTAATTCTACCCGGGGTAAAAAACTCAGAATCAGTTAAATAGACAATTATCTAATTCCCCGTATTATCAAATTGTAAAATGAGGGTCATGGAAATGTTCTAATTATTGAATATGGAATTTTCCCTTTATTTTTGCGGAATAAAACTTAGCATCACGCTTAAAAACAAGTTTTCGTTTAATCTATTTCAAACAAACTCAATTTGTTTTATGGACAAAAAATTTACGTTTCTCAAAGTGGTAAGCGTATTCCTTATGGGTATGTTCTTATCATTTTCCGGATTTGCGCAGGTAACGACCTCAAGTATGAGCGGGCGTGTTACCGATGGAAGTAAAGAAGCTGTTGTAGGAGCTACCGTGGTAGCTGTGCACGTGCCTTCTCAGACCACCTACGGAGTGATGACCAATGCTGATGGCCGTTTTACCATTAATGGTATGCGTGTTGGCGGGCCATACAGGGTCAGTATTACCAGTATTGGTTACGGAGAAAATGTGAAAGAAGGGGTTACCCTGACACTGGGTGAAGATTACGTACATAATGTGGTATTATCGGAGGAAAGCATTACGCTTAGTGATGTGGTGGTTTCCGGAACCAAGACGAACTTTACAACAGAGAAAACCGGGGCTTCCACCAACATTTCTAATGCCCAGTTAAGCACAATGCCAACGGTAAACAGAAGTATAGGAGATATTGCAAAATTGTCTCCGTATAGTGGGGGGGGCATGAGCATTGCCGGTGGTGATGGACGTAGCACAAACTTTACGGTAAACGGTGCAAACTTCAACAATAACTTTGGTTTGAGTTCTGCGCTTCCTGGTGGAGGTAACCCTATTTCATTGGATGCTATCGAAGAGATCCAGGTAGTGGTGGCTCCGTTTGATGTTCGTCAAACTAACTTTATCGGGGGAGGCATTAATGCTATTACCAAATCAGGGACCAACAAATTCAAAGGTACCGCATACGGATACTATACTAATCAAAATATGCGTGGCAACAAAATAGGTGACGTAGATTTAGGTGACAGGCTGAAAGAATCGAAAAGAATTTTAGGAGCTACCCTGGGTGGGCCCATCATCAAAAATAAGCTTTTCTTTTTCGCTAATGTTGAGCAGGATTTAAGACCAAGCCAGGTGGTATTGTGGAGGCCTTCAGAGAATGGTGTTGCCAATACAGATCTGAAAATTTCACGTACGAAAAAATCAGACATGGAGTTGGTAAAACAACACCTGAAAGAGGTTTACGGATATGATGCCGGATCTTACGATAATTTTCCGGCCGATATCAGTAACTTTAAATGGTTAGGTCAGTTAGACTGGAACATCAATAATGATAACCGGTTCAGATTAACCTATAATCACACTAAAAATACAAACTGGCAACCAACAAACGGTAACTCTACGGATGCAGGGTACAGAATAACTGCTTATGACCGTATTTCAGAAATGAGTATGGCATTCTCCAATGCCCTGTATTCCCAGGATAATATTGTGAACTCTGTTACCGGTGAGCTGAACAGCCGTTTCAGCAATAAACTTTCTAACCAGTTCCTGGCTACCTATACCAAGATCAATGATATACGGGGAACCAACTCAAGTCCTTTCCCGTTTGTAGATATCCTTGCGGGGCGTGATGCAAACGGTGTGCCTATTCTTGAGCCTTATATGTCATTGGGTTATGAGCTGTTTACCTGGAATAACGGGGTAAACAATAATATTTTGACCTTCACCGATAATATCACTTATTATATGGATAAGCATAAGATCACCGGAGGTTTAAGCTATGAATATCAAATGGCCAACAACTCGTATATGAGAAATGGTACAGGATATTACAGATATGCAAGCCTGGATGATTTTCTCAATCAGAGAGCTCCCATTGACTTTGCTTTGACTTACGGTTATGCCGGTGAAGCGAACCCAACAGCAGAAGTGGCCTTCAATCAGATAGGCGTATATGTCCAGGATGAGTGGAACGTTTCTGATAAATTCAAATTGACTTTAGGGGTAAGAGCAGACAATATCACGTATGTAGATAACCTGATCCGGAATAATGCTATTTATAATTTGGATTTTGGAGGAAGGAAAATAGATACCGGTAGCTGGCCGACTTCCAAAGTGCAGGTTTCACCCCGTTTAGGTTTTAACTGGGATGTATTTGGAGACAAAGCTTTAAAGGTGAGAGGAGGTACAGGGGTATTCCAGGGTAGACTTCCTCTGGTTTACTTCACCAATATGCCCACCAATTCAGGGATGGTTCAGGGATCTGTAGCCATGGTAACCAAGTATAACGCCGCACTGAATCAAATCACCAGTACGGATTCCAGATTGGCTCAGTTAGCCGGTAAAATGATTGTGGATCCCCAGGAAATGATTAGTAAGCTGGGGTTAAAGAACACTATTTCACCTGAAGATGGGGCACTTCCAAGTAATATAAATGCTGTTGACCCCGACTTCAAAATGCCTCAGGTATGGAAATCATCTATCGGTGTAGATTATAAGATTCCTGCTACGTTTCCGTTGAGCCTGAGTGTGGAAGGTATTTATACCAAAAATATTTACAGTGTATTGTTAGAAAACTGGGACTGGAAGCAGCCGGATGCCAGCTGGAAGAAATTAAGCGGGTCAGATGACAGATATATTTATCCTGTTATGGCTCAGAGAACCTATAACAATAGAAGTGCCTATGTTTTGACAAATACCAATGAGGGATGGGGAGGAATTTTTAATGTCTCTGTAAATGCGCAGCCGCTTAAGAACCTTAATTTGATGGCCGCTTATACACGGACAGAATCTAAAGAAGTTACCGGTATGCCTGGTAGTAACGCAGCTTCTGCTTATCAGGGTATTCCAACCGTTAATGGCCCGCATATTCCAACCGCTCAACGGTCGCAATATGTGGTTCCTCACAGAGTAATCGGATCATTAGGTACTAAGATCTTCAACTGGAGTGCGGGTAATGCAGGCTCAGGTACCTATGTGAACCTGTTCTATACCGGTAACTCAGGATTTAACTACAGCTATATGTATACTAATGACCTGAATGGTGATGGTATGGGTAACGATCTGATCTACATTCCTAAGGCGAAAGGAGATATTAAATTCATCAGCCAGGCGGACGAAGATGCATTCTTCAAATACCTTGAAGGAGATAAATATCTTAAAGCTCACCAGGGTCAGTATGCAGAAGCTTATGCGGCAAGAACGCCATGGGTTCATACTTTCGATTTGAAATTGACCCATGAATACTACGTTGGCAAGCAAGGTGGTCCTAAAAACACCATTCAGTTTATTGCTGACATCGTGAACGTGGGAAACCTGATTAACTCTACATGGGGTGTAAGAAAAACGCAATACAATACAATCAACCAGGGGAGAATTCTTAAACTGGAGAGTATTGACAGCAATAATGTACCTACCTATTCATTTGTTAAAGCGAAAGACGGAAGCTACTTCTCTGATCCTTATGACTATAACTATAGTATCGGAGAAACCTGGAAACTTCAGTTGGGGGTAAGGTATATCTTTAACTAACGATAGTTAAGGTCAGAAAAGGCTCTTCCGTATGGGAGGGCCTTTTTTGCTTTCAGATGATTGATAAATTATTCAGGGATAAGAAATTCAGGGATATGGGGCGTAAAGTGACGAAAGTATTTGACAGCACGAAATTTGGTGTTAATTTTATCAGGGTAATAGATACATATGGAAACAGTAATGATGAAGCGGCCGGTTCTGAAAAAACAGTTGAACGATATACTGTTCGATATTTCATGGATAAATACAAAAGACTTATCTAAATTTGTGATTTAAACAGGTGACTTATGCCGGTGAGTAGTAGTCGGTTTTTGGTAGAATCCGTTTCGCTAATATCGTGGGAGAGCCGCTGATTGCTGAATGTATATTAATGGAAAAAGGTTTCAATAACATGGGGGTGGAAGACCTTCCGGAGGTGGTAGCTGCTCTCTTTGAAATGGGGAAGGATCTGCCGGTGTGGACCTTCACCGGTGATCTCGGTGCCGGCAAAACCACACTGATAAAAGCCCTCGCAGCACAGTTGGGAATCCGGGATGCCGTTTCGAGTCCTACGTTTAATTATGTCAATGATTACGACGGGAAACTGTACCATTTTGACTGTTACCGTCTGAAGAGTGTGGAAGAGGCCCTGAACCTGGGATTGGAAGAATACCTGGATTCGGGCAAACGCTGCTGGGTGGAATGGCCCGAAGTGATCCGGCCCATTTTACCGGAACCCCGTATGGATATTATCATAACCCATAATCAGGATGCGACCAGGAACTACTCAATAATAAGTTAAAAGTGAATAGCTAAAAACGAAAAGTTAAAGAACATTCTTACATATCTGCAAAATGTGTACTTCACTTTTAGTTTTTAGCTTTTGGTTTTTAACTTTCCTTTTGTTTTAACTTTTAACTTTTCGTTTTTAACTTTTCCTTCATGGATACCCTGAAAGACCTGGCTATGCAAACTGCCCTTACTCCCAAAGAATCTCCTTTGGCCCTGAAAAAGAAAGGCAGGAAAATAAGCATCGGTTTGCCTAAAGAGCTCTCGGCCGATGAGAACCGGATTGTTCTCACACCCGATGCCGTGGGAGTCCTGGTCAGGAACGGGATAGACGTAACCGTGGAAGCCGGTGCCGGTAGCGGTGCCAACTTCAGCGATACGGCTTATGCGGAGGCCGGTGCCGATATAGTGAGCAGCCGCAAAGAGGTTTTTGATAATGACATCATCCTGAAAATAGAGCCCCTGCGGGAGGAAGAATTTGAATATATCCGGACATCGTCTACATTGATTTCAACCATTAACCTGCCCAAGCTAACGGCGGGGTATTTCAAAAAGCTGAACGAAAAGCAGGTTACGGCCATCGGGTTTGAGCTGATAGAAGACAAAGCGGGTGAATTCCCGGTGATCCGTACCATCAGCGAAATAGCCGGTAGCTCGGCCATACTGATCGGCTCAGAATACCTGAGCAGCGCCAATGGCGGCCGCGGGGTGATCCTGGGCGGCGTTACCGGGGTGCCGCCACGGAATGTGGTGGTGGTAGGTGCCGGTACCGTAGGAGAATTTGCCGTGCGTTCTGCCCTGGGGCTGGGGGCCGGCATTAAAGTTTTTGACCGCCAGATCTACCGCCTCCGGCGTTTGCAATATGCCGTAGGGGCACGGGTCTACACCTCGGTGATCGACTCGGTGAACCTGCCCAATGCGCTTATGGAAGCTGACCTGGTGGTAGGGGCATTGCGCAGTGAATTTGGCTTTGCGCCCATGGTGATCACAGAAGAGATGGTTTCCCGGATGAAGCCCAACTCGGTGATCGTAGACGTAGCGATAGATACGGGCGGCTGCTGCGAAACTTCGGAGGTGACGTCGCACCGGAAGCCTGTATTTAAAAAATACGGGGTGATTCATTACTGTGTGCCCAACATTGCCTCCCGGTTTGCGCATACCGCCAGTGAAGCACTGAGCAATATCTTTGCTCCTGTGCTGATGAAAGCGGCCAACCTGGGGGGCATTGACGAGATGATCCTTCACAATAAATGGTTCATGCGGGGAGTTATCACCCATAAAGGAAGCGTTACCCACCTGAACCTGGCCCGTCGTTTCAACCTCCGCTACAAAGACCTGGGACTAATTATTTCAGCCGGTTTCTAAATAATAAAGTAAATTTGCCTTATTTTCACTACCGGAAACAAGTCTCTGTGTATTGAAAAAAACATATATCTCTTACAGCGTTCAAAAATATGATCAATCACAGCAATGAAAATACGTTAATGGACGATGCCAACTCGCCGGAGATCAACCGGAAGCTGATGGGCAAGGTATCGTCTGACTTTCTGAAGGTTTCTGACCATCTGAAAGAATCTTCTTACCAGATCCGGAAACGGGGCTTTTCGCGGTATCCTGTTTTTGTGCTGTCGGAAAACGACGTAGAGCTGGGGGTGCTTTTGTTTGATAAGCCTGATTTTAAAACCGTGTACCGGTACAAGGCCTGTTTCCTGGAAGATTTTATTCACCGGGGCATGATCGGTGAGGAATCGCGTGAACTTTTTATTGAAAACTATAAAGACCCGGAAGAATACTGCTGCCTGTTTGTGATTGACGGCGATTTTGCCGGGTTTATCTATCTACCTTTCCCTGTTGATGCAAATGAATAACCGAAGAAGTTTCCTTTCCAAAGCCCTGCTGGCTGTACCTGTTCTCTCATCGTACCGGCTGTTCGGACAAAAAAAACAGGTGCGAAAACCTATTGTAGTCAGTACCTGGGATAGCGGAATTCCCGTAAATGAAGCGGCTATCCGGGTCCTGAAGAAAAAAGACGGCCGGGCCCTGGATGCCGTAGAGCAGGGCGCCCGGTATATCGAAGACCAGGTCAACTGCTGCGTGGGACTGGGCGGAAACCCGGATCGCGACGGTTACGTGACCCTCGACGCCTGCATCATGGATGAAAAAATGAACTGCGGCGGGGTGGCTTTCCTGGAAGATATCAGGCACCCGATCTCCGTAGCGCGGAAAATAATGGAAGATACCCCGCATGTGCTGCTGGTGGGAGAAGGTGCCCGCGATTTTGCCCTGAAAAACGGGTTCAAAGCCGAGCCTAAAGAACTTTCGGAAGATGCGGAAAAAGCCTACCAGAAATGGCTCAAAACCTCCGAGTACAAGCCGGTGAAAAATATTGAGCTGGAGCAGAACAAAGCATTGAAAAACGGTCCGTTTGCTCCGAATCGCCTGGAAGACGGCAACTTTAACCACGATACCATGGGACTGGTGGCGCTCGATCAGGCGGGGAACCTGTCAGGAGCCTGCACCACCTCGGGCATGGGCTTTAAAATGCGGGGTCGCGTGGGCGATTCGCCCATTATTGGCGCCGGGTTATATGTGGATAACGAAGTAGGGGCTGTAACCTCCTCCGGGCAGGGAGAAGAGGTGATCCGGATCGCCGGATCGCACCTGGTGGTGGAATTCATGCGGCAGGGCAAATCGCCGGAAGAGGCATGCCGGCTGGCCGTGGAACGCCTGGTAAAAATTAACCCGGCAAAAGCACGGGATTTCCAGGTGGGCTTTATTGCCCTGAACAAAAACGGTGAATACGGTTCGTATGCCGTAAACCCGGGATTTGTGTTTTCAGTGACCACCGAGCCGGGCAACGGACAGGTGATCAAAACAAAATCGTATTTTAAAGATTAATTGTATGGATAAATACGGGTGACAATGGCGCTGCCCCCGGAACTCGGAGCTAATAACCCGGAACTAATATATTTATGAGAAAAATTGTATTAACATTCATTCTGGGCTTGTCTTTATCGGCCCAGGCCCAATACGCTCCCAACTGGGAAAGCCTCAATAAGCGGGAAACCCCGGCCTGGTTTGAAGATGCCAAATTCGGGATTTTTATTCACTGGGGGGTCTACTCGGTACCGGCCTGGGCCACGCTGTCGAATGCCGACGGGTTCGGAAGCTACTATTCGGAATGGTACTGGCAGCGTCTGAATAACAAAGATCTGAAGATCCATAAGGAGTTTGTAGACTTTCATCAGAAAGTATATGCCGGTAAGCCGTACCAGGACTTTGCCAATGATTTTAAAGCCGAGCTTTTTGACCCGGACCGTTGGGCCGGCATTCTTAAGGAATCGGGTGCGCGCTATGTGGTGCTGACCTCCAAGCACCATGAAGGCTTTGCCATGTGGCCGAGTAAGCAGTCCTGGAACTGGAACGCAGGCGATATAGGTCCGCGAAGGGACCTGCTGGGTGACCTCACCCGCTCGGTGAAAGCAAAAGGACTGAAAATGGGGTATTATTACTCGCTCTACGAGTGGTACAACCCGATGTACAACACTGACCTCGACCGGTACATTGACGAGCGCATGCTTCCCCAGATGAAAGACCTGGTGGAAACCTATCAGCCGGATATCCTTTGGGGCGACGGAGAGTGGGATCATCCCACCGACCAATGGCGCGTGGCCCCTTTCATGTCGTGGTTGTTCAATGAATCGAAAGTGAAAGACTCTATCGTGATCAACGACCGCTGGGGTTCGGATACGCGCAGCAAGTACGGCAGCTTTTATACCACCGAATATGCCGATGTAAGCCAGGTGAAATTCAACCGCCCGTGGGAGGAGTGCCGGGGCATCGGGGAATCTTTCGGTTACAGCCGCAACGAGAACCTGGAAATGTACAGCTCGGCCGAAAAGCTGGTACACATGCTGGTGGAGATTGTTTCAAAAGGCGGTAACCTGCTGCTGAACATCGGGCCGCGTGCCGACGGCGGCATACCGGTCATTATGCAGGAACGCCTGGCAGAGATCGGCGCCTGGCTCAAAGTGAACGGGGAGGCCATCTACGGAACAAGGGCTGTGCCGGATGCGCCGAAAGGTGATAAGATCTTCTTCACCGGGAAAAATAATACGGTATACCTGATTACCACGGAGTGGAAAGATGTGGTGCAGGCCGGCCTTCCGGCAAAACCTAAAAAGGTAAGCATGCTGGGAGTGGATACCCCGCTGAAATACACTTCCAAAGGAGGTGTTCTGACCATCACGGCGCCGCAGTTAAGTCCTAAAACCAATCCGTGTAATTATGCATGGGTCTATAAGCTTGAATACTGAGCGCATTAACCGGCGGAAAATATTCAATGACCCTGTATACGGGTTCATTACCATACCTACTGATTTTATTTTCCGGGTGATTGAGCATCCGTACTTCCAGCGTTTACGCCGGATCCGGCAGCTGGGACTGGCCGAGCTGGTGTATCCCGGGGCTGTTCACAGCCGGTTTCAGCATGCCCTCGGGGCAATGCACCTGATGAACGAAGCCCTTCTTTCGCTGGAAAATAAGGGCGTGGTCATTTCTGCGGAGGAAAAAGAAGCCACGCTGCTGGCTATCCTGCTGCACGATGTGGGCCATGGCCCCTTTTCGCATGTTCTTGAGCATGCTCTTTTTTACAAGGTCTCGCACGAAACCATTTCCGAGCTGCTGATCCGGAAGCTGAATATCCTCTACGACGGCCACCTGAGCCTGGCCATCTCTATTTTCAACGGCACGTATCACCGGGCCTTCTTTCATCAGCTGGTATCGGGCCAGCTGGATATGGATCGCCTGGATTACCTTAACCGCGACAGCTTTTTTACAGCCGTGGCAGAGGGGAAAATAGGAGCGGAGCGGATCATTAAGATGCTGAATGTGCATGAAGATCAGCTGGTAGTGGAAGAAAAGGGGCTGATGAGCGTGGAGAATTTCCTGGTCGCCCGGCAGCACATGTACTGGCAGGTTTACCTGCATAAAACGGCCATTTGTGCCGAAACCATCCTGCTGAAGATTTTCGAACGGGTAAAAGACCTGTCAGAAGCGGGAGGAACGGAAATCCCGATGCCGCTCGTGCTGCGGAAGTTCCTGGAAGAAAAAATTACCCTGGACCGGATCAACGAAGAACCGGAAATACTTGAAATGTTCGTCAGCCTTGACGACATGGATATCTGGTCGGCAGTTAAGCTCTGGGCAAACCATTCAGACCGGATTTTGTCCGTTTTGAGCCGAAGTTTATTAAACCGGAATCTTTTTAAGATTAAATTTGACAAAAATTATGATCTGAATATCCTCAGAAACAACCTGCGGCAAAGCTGGGCAGATGCCGGGCTGGAAAAGGGAGAGGAAAAATATTTTTTCCGGGAAGGAATTATCAGGAGCAGCGGGTATGACCTGCATCATCCGGGTATAAAAATTCTCTGGAAGGATGGTAAATGTATGGAAATCACGGAGGCGTCGGAGCTTCCCACCATACGGGCCATAAGCAATATTGTGGAAAAAAATTACTTATGTTATGCCAATGATGTATATTTACAGGATATTTCGGACTAAAGCTGAAAACAACTTATAAATTGATTAAATGAAGTTTTCTGTCGAACAGATAGCTCAGATTCTGGAAGGAGAAGTAGAAGGGGAGGGAGGTGTGCTGATAGACCATTTTGCCAAGATAGAAGAAGGGAAACCCGGAGGCATATCTTTTCTGGCAAATAGCAAATATGAACCCTATATATACTCGACGGAATCCAGTGCCGTAATAGTTTCAAAGGAGTTTGCTCCTAAAAATGCCGTAAAAACTAATCTTATCCGCGTGAAAGATCCTTACCTTTCCGTGAGCAAGCTCATGACTGCCTACCAGCAGATGAAAAAGGTAAAGAAGACCGGCCTTAGTCCGAAAGCCGAAATACACGAAACCGCTGTCACAGGAGAGGAAGTATATATTGAGCCGATGGTATTTGTGGGTGAGCAGGCCGTTATCGGTGACCGGGTGAGTATATTTGCAGGTGCTTATATCGGGCAGCGGGTGAAAATAGGCCGTAATACCGTTATTCATGCGGGTGCAAAAATAATGGAAGACTGTGTTGTCGGAGACAATTGCATCATTCATCCCGGTGCGGTGATCGGTTCAGAAGGATTCGGCTTTGCCCCTGATGAAAACGGTATCTACCAGGATATCCCGCAACTGGGGAACGTGGTGCTGGGCGATAACGTAAGCATCGGTGCAAACACTACCATTGACCGTGCTACCATGGGCTCTACCCGGATAGCCGGCGGTGTTAAGCTGGATAACCTGGTGCAGATAGGGCATAACGTGGAAATCGGCGAAAATACGGTGATCGCTTCGCAGACAGGGATATCCGGCTCAACCAAGATCGGGAAGAACTGCATGATTGCAGGACAGGTAGGTTTTGCAGGCCACCTCCGGATAGCCGACGGCACCAGAATAGGTGCTAAAAGCGGAGTGGCCAAAAGTATTGAAGAACCCGGGGGTACCTACTCCGGGCACCCGCTGATGCCGTTGAAACAATATCTCAGGCTGATGATCAACCTGGGTAAAATGAAATAATTCATAGAATGAATCTGAAGCAGTATACTATTACCCACCCGGTTACTTTGGCAGGGAAAGGGTTGCATACCGGGGAATTCACCGAAATTACCCTGAAGCCGGCTCCGATTAATTCGGGTATCGTATTTCAAAGAATTGACCTGGAACATAAACCGCTGATCCCCGCGCTGGTTGATTATGTGGTAGACACCAGCAGGAGCACGGTACTGGAGAAAGACGGCGGAAGAGTGGGTACGGTAGAGCACGTGCTATCTGCACTGGTAGGCTGCGAAATTGATAATATCCTGATCGAGATCAAAGGTTCTGAAATTCCCATTCTTGACGGCAGCTCGGCCCCTTTCGTGGAAGCCATAGAGTCGGCGGTACCCGTAGAGCAGAATGCCATCCGTAATTTTTACGAGATTTCAGAGGCCATTCATTATAAAAACATTGAGAAAAATATTGAGATCGCCGCATTGCCCCTGAGCGATTACCGGCTGACCGTAATGGTCGATTTCAATTCAAAAGTAGTACACAGCCAGCATGCCCAGCTGCACGAGCTGAAGCTTTATAAAGAGCATATCAGCCCCTGCCGCACTTTCGTATTTGTGCACGATATAGAGATGCTGTTCAGGAACGGCCTGATCAAAGGAGGGGATATGGACAATGCGGTGGTGATCGCAGAAGAGGCTATTCCCGATGAAACCCTGGAAAACCTTTCGGGCATCCTGGGCAGGAAGCTGGATGCCGGCGGCACCCGGGAGGGGATTCTAAATGCGGAAACCCTGAAATTCCAGAATGAGCCGGCCCGGCACAAATTGCTGGACCTGATGGGTGACCTGGCTCTGGTGGGCAGGCCCCTCAAAGCGCACATCCTGGCGGCCCGGCCGGGTCACCAGTCCAATGTGGAGCTGGCCCGCCTGATCAAAAAACAGATTGATGCCAGTGAAACCGCAGCACCTGCCGTAGATCCGAACGTTCCGCCCGTGTTTACGGTTCAGGATATAGCGCAGCTGCTGCCGCACCGTTACCCTTTCCAGCTGGTAGATAAGATTATCTCACTGGACGGCACCACGGTGGTAGGGGTTAAAAATGTAACCATGAATGAGCCGCAGTTTACCGGCCACTTCCCTGAAAACCCGGTGATGCCCGGCGTGCTCCAGGTAGAAGCCATTGCCCAGACGGGCGGGGTGCTGGTATTGACCTCTACGGGTGAGCCC
Source organism: Leadbetterella sp. DM7 (assembly GCF_040829825.2). Classification (NCBI taxonomy): domain Bacteria; kingdom Pseudomonadati; phylum Bacteroidota; class Cytophagia; order Cytophagales; family Leadbetterellaceae; genus Leadbetterella; species Leadbetterella sp. DM7. The sequence goes on from NZ_JBFOLH020000004.1 coordinate 240,259, forward strand.
GAGCGTTACTGGCCTTACCTGGTGGGTATTGAAAATTGCCGTTTTTATAAAAATGTGGTACCGGGTGATACGTTAATTATACGGTGTACGCTGTCTTCACCGATCCGCCTGGGAGTAGCTAAAATGACAGGAGAAGCTTGGGTGGGGAAAACACTGGTTTGTTCTGTAGCCATGACCGCGCGTTTAGTCAAAAAATGAAAAAGTTATATTTATGAATCAGCCTCTGGCATTTGTTCATCCGAATGCAAAAATTGCAAAAAATGTGGTGGTAGAACCTTTTTCAACCATTCACAATGACGTAGAGATAGGAGAGGGTACATGGATAGGGTCAAACGTCACCATATTTCCGGGCGCCAGAATTGGCCGGAACTGTAAAATATACCCCGGAGCAGTGATCTCTGCAGAGCCCCAGGATCTGAAATTTGCCGGAGAATATACCACGGTGGAAATCGGTGATAATACCGTAGTGCGCGAATGCGCCACCATCAACCGGGGTACCAATGACCGTTTGAAGACCGTAGTAGGTTCTAATTGCCTTATCATGGCGTATGTGCATGTGGCACACGACTGCGTGGTGGGAAATAATGTAGTGATTGCTAACTCTGTGCAGATAGCGGGTCACGTAAAGATCGGGAACTATGCCATTATAGGAGGTTCCAGCGCCATTCACCAGTTTATCAATATCGGTTCTCATGCCATGGTTTCCGGTGGCTCACTCATTCGTAAAGATGTGCCGCCGTTCATTAAAGCTGCGCGTGAGCCGCTTTCTTATGCCGGCGTAAACTCAATTGGTTTGAGAAGAAGAGGATTCTCGCCTGAAACTATTGCGTCTATTCAGGAGATTTACCGCATTATCTATCTTTCCAAGCTGAATAATTCAGAAGCCATTGACAAGATCGAGCTGGAGGTTCCTGCCACAGCAGAAAGAGATGAGATTGTGCATTTCGTCCGGAATTCGGAAAGAGGGATCATCCGGACCGGCTCAGCCAAAAATGTGGAAATATCTTGATCTCGGTCAGGCTGGATAACGCAGGTAAAAAATTTTCCAGGGAATGGATATTCAGGGCCCTGAACTACGAGTTTAAAACAGGCAGTCCCGTGGCCGTCACCGGTCCGAACGGCTCGGGAAAAAGCACCCTGGTCAAATCTGTTGCCGGTACCATTCCCCTCAACGAAGGCTCGGTCAGCTACACCCGGAACGGGCAGCCGGTACCCGAAGAAAGCTGGTATCGCCTGGCAGGCATCTCCGCCCCTTACCTTGAGCTGATCGAAGAATTTACGTTAGCAGAAAGTATCGATTTTCATACCCGGTTCCGGCCTTTTACGGAAGGCCTCACCCGGCCGGAATTTATCGCAAGGCTGGGGCTGGAAAAACATTCGGGCAAGTATATCCGTGATTTTTCTTCCGGCATGAAGCAAAAGCTCAAGCTGGGCTTCGCATTTTTTACACAGAATGAAGTGCTGATCCTCGACGAGCCCACCGCCAACATTGACCAGAAAGGGTACGAGTGGTACATGGAGGAAGTACAAAAGCTGGTTCCCGAACGCGTGGTCATCATTTCCTCTAACGAACCACGGGAGTACACCTTTTGCACTGAACAACTGGCCATTACCGATTTCAAGCGTTAAAAAGCAGGAACAAACCCTTTTCACTCAGGCACTCCATTTCTATCTCAGACACATTTAACAGCACCAGCGTGTCTCCCTGGTGCAGGTAGCGGTCTTCCACTTCAAAATTTCCGGCAAGCACGTGGATAAAGCAGCCCGACGGCGGGATGCCTGTCTTTTTCTCTTCCCGGTACGTGAGTAAGCCGAAATAGGGCATCATGTTCCCTTCCGGTACCCGGTTAGGCATTATGCTTTCTATGCCGCATGTCTCTTCCCCGGGCCGGCTGAACTCCAGCACCAGGAAAACGGCCTCGTGGGCCTCCGATACATTTTTAAGCGTGATCAGTTCCTGTGAGAATATCCGGTACTCTCCGGGCACCAGGACCGTCTCCGGGCTCATATCCAACGCTCCTGTAAGCGGCAGAATCATGGTTCTGTTTGCGTAATACCGGGCAAACTCCCGCCCCGGGGCCACCGTAATCTTTGCAAACCGGTCTATGGCTGAAAAGGGAATTTCAGGGAAATATGTTTTCGTATATTCCCTGAACTCCATTTTTCCTGCATTTTCTTCTATCAGCAGGTAGATATCGGGCTCAGCCATTCACAACAATGGTATGGGTTAGCTTGTACCCGTCGCGAATGCTTCCGCTAACGGAGGCCAGCTCGTTGGCGTACCCGTCTCCGAAAACATTGTCCCTTTCGTTGGTGGTATCCTGTAGCCCGTGGCTTTTGTAATCGTCCGCTGTGGAGTAAACCGTATCACATACGGTTTTAGGGAACGCTATCTGGGTAACCAGCAGCGATTTCCCTGATGAATTATAGACATGAACGTGAATATGGGGCGCTCTTCCCATGTACCATCCGGGAAATATGCTCGTAAAGCCGGCCTTTCCTTCTGTGCTGGTCGTTTGGCGCCCTCTCAGCCAGCTGACGCTGCTGTAATTGGTGCTTTGCATTTGCGTTCCACCGTATTGGGAGTAATTTCCCTGCGCATCGCAATGCCAGATATCCACCAGTACATTGGCAAGGGCATTGCATCCTGAATTGTAATTTTTAATGGCCAGCTCAATGGTCATCTTTACACCGGAACGGTCCCCGGTAATGTCGGTCAGGATAAGTGAGGAAGGATTCTTGCTCGGGAAAGGCCCTTCTGTTTCGCTGTTGGTAACCTGGCAGTCGGAAGAAGAGCTGCCGTTGGTAGAGCCCTGTTCATCGGCCGTTCCCGAATCATCGGTATCCACCGATTCATCTGAACAGGACAGCAATACCGGCAAAATAGAGAGTAAACCGACACTTTTCTTTAAAAACGCTATACGGTGCATATCAGATATATTTAATGGTAAACTACCCGCGATACTGCTAACTACGGGAATCCGGCAGGGGATGCTGCTTCCGGAGAAATATTATTTCAAAAACAATGTAGAATAATTCTAAATAGAGATATTGCTTAAACCGTTATTTATAAATACTTTTGTAGAAAGAAATAAATTAAAAAGCAATGAAAAAAATACTTTTCAGCACATTTCTGATGATCTGCACGGTAGTGGCTTTTGGTCAGAAGTATGAATCTTTCGGTAAGAAGATCAATGCGAAAGACGCAGCTCCTGTTTCTACCCTGGAAGGGAAAAACGAGTTTAACGGTGAAGTGGTGAAGATAGAGGGTGAGGTGGAGTCGGTTTGCCAGATGAAAGGCTGCTGGATGCGGATCAAAAAGACCGACGGAACCACCATGATGGTGAAATTTAAAGATTACGATTTCTTTGTACCGAAAGATATTGCGGGTAAGAAAGTGATTTTTGAAGGGGTACCTTCGGTGAAAACACTCTCGGTGGCTGAACAGAGACATTATGCTGAAGACGCCAAAAAACCGAAAGAGGACATTGAAAAGATCACCCAGGATAAGGTAGACCTGACGTTCATTGCCGAAGGGGTCCTGGTACCTAAGAATTAATTCAAACCCGAAATACGCTCCTGTAACTGGAGCATTTCATCTCTGAAACGGGCCGCCTGCAGGAAGTTCAATTCGCCGGCGGCCTTTTCCATATTGGCTTTTGCCTCCTGCAGGAGTTTTTCCAGCTGCGGCTTGTTCATATAGGCCACCACCGGGTCTGCCGCAATGTTCGATTGTTCCGGCTCCACGTAATAGTTTTTGGCTACCGGCTTAAAGTCGGCAATGGACGTCTGTTCCAGGATAGCCTCCTTGCTTTTCAGGATGGTTTGCGGGGTGATGCCGTGGTCGGTATTGTATTCCGTCTGGATAGCCCGCCGCCGCATGGTTTCGTCAATGGCCGTTTGCATGGAGCCGGTGATCCGGTCGGCATACATGATCACCTTGCCGTTGGCATTTCTTGCCGCCCGCCCGATGGTCTGGATGAGCGAGCGGTTATCGCGCAGGAATCCCTCCTTATCCGCATCCATGATGGCTACCAGAGACACTTCCGGAAGATCAAGACCTTCACGGAGCAGGTTAACGCCTACCAGCACATCAATTACACCGAGGCGCAGCTCGCGCAGGATCTCCACCCTTTCCATGGTTTTGATCTCGGAATGGATGTACCGCCCTTTGATGCCTACCCGCTCCAGGTAGCGGCTGAGCTCTTCGGCCATACGTTTGGTAAGCGTGGTGACCAGCACCCGCTCTTCTTTTTTGATGCGGTCGTTGATCTCTTCCAGGAGGTCGTCGATCTGGTTCAGGCTGGGCCTCACGTCGATTTCCGGGTCAAGCAGGCCCGTAGGACGGATAATCTGCTCTACTACCACACCCCCGGCCTTATTCAGCTCGTAATTGGCCGGTGTAGCGCTCACGTAGACGGTACGGGGAGTAAGCTCTTCAAACTCCTGGAAGGTGAGCGGCCGGTTATCCAGGGCCGAAGGAAGCCGGAACCCGTACTCCACCAGGGCGGTTTTCCGGGAGCGGTCGCCTCCGTACATGGCCGTGATCTGGGGGATGCTTACGTGGCTTTCATCGATCACCAGGAGGAAATCGTCCTGGAAATAGTCAAGCAGGCAGAAGGGTCTTTCTCCCGGCATGCGCCGGTCAAAGTACCGGGAATAGTTCTCGATGCCGCTGCAGTAGCCCAGCTCGCGCATCATTTCAAGGTCAAATTCGGTACGTTCCTGTATCCGTTCGGCTTCCAGCTTCTTACCTTCATCTTCAAAATACCGGATCTGGGTCACGAGGTCATCCTGGATCTGCCGGATAGCCGTCTGCATCACGTCTTTTCCCGTAACAAAAAGATTGGCCGGGAAAATGGCTACGTTGTTTTCAGACCTGATTTTTTTGCCGGAATGCGGCTCTATCATGTGGATATCCTCTACTTCATCGCCCCAGAAAATGATGCGGTACGCAAAGTCGGCATAACCGGGATACACATCTACGGTATCTCCTTTCACCCGGAAAGTACCCCGGTTGAATTCGGCTTCGGTGCGCGAATACAGGATAGAGACCAGGTCATACAGCAGGCGGTTACGGCTGATGGTGTCGCCTTTTTTGACCCTGACAATGCTCTGCTTGAATTCATTGGGGTTACCGGCGCCGTAAATGCAGGATACGGAGGCCACCACGATCACGTCTTTCCGGCCCGACATCAGCGAGGAAACCGCCGATAGCCGGAGCTTATCGATCTCCTGGTTGATCATCAGGTCTTTTTCGATGTACGTGTTGGTAGAGGCGATATAGGCTTCAGGCTGGTAATAATCGTAATAGGAAATGAAATATTCGACGGCATTTTCCGGGAAAAACTGTTTGAATTCGCCGTAGAGCTGGGCTGCCAGGGTTTTGTTATGGCTGAGAATCAGCACAGGCATATTCAGCCGCTGGATGGCGTTGGCAATGGTAAAGGTTTTCCCGCTTCCCGTAACCCCCAGCAATACGGTGGCTTTTTCACCCGATTCAACAGATCTGACCAGCTGGTCAATGGCCTGGGGCTGGTCGCCGGTAGGTTGAAATTCAGACGTGATTTTAAAGCTCATAATGTCAAAAACGGGAAATACCTATGAAATATAACGTTTTTATTTTTCGGATAGTTGCACTTATCTTTTCAGGGAAAACTTTTTCCCGGGATTTTGCTTAATGATTTCCTGAAATTCCAGGTTAAGCAATACCGAGGGCAGCCTGCCTGCAGGAACCCCGGCAAACCAGCTCAGCTCATCGATCTGCATCTCGCCACGCTCCGCAAGCAGGGTCAGCACGGCTTTTTCTTCTTCGGAGAATGACGACAGGTCCTGTTCTTTTTTTGCCGGTTGGGCCGTGGTGTTCCACTGCATCCAGTCGATCAGCGCCGCTGCATCTGTAAAAATATGGGCTTTGTGCTCGAAGATCAGCCGGTGCGTACCTTCCGACTGCTTTTTGCCGAGATCGCCGGGCACGGCAAATACCTCCCGGTTGTAATTATTGGCAAACTCTGCAGTGACCATAGACCCGCCTTTCCCGGCCGATTCCACCACCAGCACTACTTCGCTCAGGCCGGCGATGATCCGGTTGCGTGAAACAAAGAATTGAGGGTGCAGGCGGGTGAAGACGGGCTGTTCGGAAATGAGGAGGCCCTGCTCCAGCATTTCTTCTGCCACTTTCCGGTGCGGGGAAGGGTATACGGTGTCCAGTCCGTTGGCCAGTACGCCCAGCGTAGACAGGTTATTTTTCAGGGCTTCGCGGTGGGCCGTGATATCAATGCCGTAAGCGAGGCCGCTGATGACCTGGATGCCGCTCAGCTCGGCCATCAGGCGGGTGACCACCGCTTTGCCGTAAGGGGTGGCGTCACGCGTGCCTACAACGGCCAGGGTTTTGCGGGGAGCGACAGGTCCGTTTCCTTTCAGGTAGAGCACGGCCGGGCAATCGTAGGTTTCTTTCAGCGCCGCCGGGTAGTCGGCCGAGCGGAGCGGGACGATCCGGATGTTTTTCCGGGCAGAGCTTTCAATAATGCTTTCTGCTTCGTGGAGAGCCTCGTCTTTCCGGCTGAATACGCTGACCAGGTGCGCACCTATCCCCGAAACCCGGAGCAGCTTTCCTGAGGGGATGCGAAAAACGTCACGGGCCGACCCAAAGTGTGACAACAGGTTTTTGTAGAGAACGCTGCCTATGCCTTCGAGGCGGCTGAGCGCAATTTCGTAAAGTAATTCTTCAGTTATGCGATTCGATTCCATCCCTTAAAAATACTAAGGAATTCCGGATTTCCCGCAAGCGGGCAAGAACTTCTTCATGTTCTCCCTCCGTTTTTGCCTTTTGGCGCAATTGTTCCTTCGTACCTTCCAGGGTGTAGCCTTCTTTGTGGATCAGGTCTACGATCCTTTGCAGCTTTTCAATGTCTTTGTGCGAGAACTTCCTGCTCCGGCCGGCTTTCCGGATATTCAGCTTGAATTCAGCCAGGTAATATTCGAGGGTGGTTTTCGGAATTCCCAGGTGCCCGCAGACTTCATCGGTAGAATAAAAGAGTTTCATATTATCGGCGGTTATCGTCATTTTCAAACATGCTCAGGTAGCTCATGTAACGGCTGATATAAATCTGCCCTTCTTCCACCGCATTTTTAACCGCACACTGAGGCTCATTGATATGCAGGCAGTTATGGAACCGGCATTGATTGAGAAGATCGCGGAATTCGGGAAAGAAGTGAGCCAGCTCTTCCTTTTCAATATCGATCAGGCCCAGCTCTTTGATGCCGGGGCTGTCGATGATCCGGGTGCCGGGCTCCGGCTCGAACATTTCGGCAAAGGTGGTGGTGTGCACGCCTTTGTCTGAAAAGCCCGAGACTTCAGAAGTGGCCAGGTCGAGATCGGGCAGCAGGGTATTTAAAAGGCTGGATTTGCCCACGCCCGAATGGCCGGAGATCAGCGACGTTTTACCTGCCAGCGCGGCCTTCAGCTCATCTATTCCCTGCAGGGTCATAACCGACGTTTTAATGCAGCCGTAGCCCAGCCCGCTGTACAGTTCTGCCAGCTCGTCCTGGTAGGCCAGCTCTTCTTCATCAAGGATATCCTGCTTGTTGAAAACCAGGGTGGCCGGTATCCGGAAGGTCTCGGCTGTTACCAGGAAGCGGTCAATAAAGCCCAGGGAGGTCTTTGGACTGCGCAAGGTGACAATGAGGATAAGCTGGTCTACGTTGGCGGCCAGGAGGTGGGCGTGGGCCGATTTGTGCACGCTCTGCCGGATAACGTAGTTTTCGCGGGGAAGAATATCTTCAATGATGTTTTCGTCCGGGTGAAAAAGTACCCGGTCGCCCACGGCTATCGGATTGGTGACCTTGAGATTTTTGATCTTGAATTTGCCTTTCAGACGGCATGAGACCATCTGGCCGGCCTGCAGGTCTTTGACCTCATACCAGCTGCCCGTTGACCGGAAAACAATCCCTTCTCTAAGTTCCAAATCCGCCATTTTTTCGCAAAGCTATGATATTTATTTGAGGTTATGGAAAATAGTGCACGGGTACCTTAAAAACTTAAAAAAAACTTAAGAGTTTTCAGGCGTGTTTCCGATAGCAATTTTGAGCCGGTTTGTTGGAATAATACTACTGTTTTTCTGTTTTTTGAGAAAAATGTAACCTCAGAATGATATTTTTTACCGTATACTAAATTTTAAGGTAAATTTAAGGTCCCAGAGGGAGGAAATTTGCGGCTTTGGCGTTATCTTAGCATAACAACAAAATGAGCTTACAATTATGAAAAAGGGATTCCTGTTTGGTATTGCTGCGCTGGCAGTAGGAGTAGTGGTGTACACATTGGGTAATAAAAAAGTAAAGACTGGTTTTTACCCGGGAAAAGCGGTTTATAAGTACTGATGGTCGTTCTACGTGATTCCTGGCAGGATTTCCTGTGGCGGTTACGTGGGTAAACTTCAAAAACGGAGAATCCGAAGGATTCAAATGTTTATAGCCAGTAGTGTTAAGATGATTATCCGGCCCCGAAGGGGTCGGATCTGAATGCCGCGCCTGGTTCTCGACTACGCTCGAGCTGACACGTAGCGGCCGCCATTTGTCAGTTCGAGCGTAGTCGAGAACCAGGCGTAGTCGAGAACCGGGCACAGTCGGGAACCAAAAGCATAACTTAAGACCCCGTTCTAACCAGGAACCAGGCGTAATCAATAACCAAAAGCGTAGCCGGAAACCCGGGTTTTTTCTCTCCTGAATTGTTCATTACGCCTGAGAGCCTTCCAATTAAAAATCCTTCCAACCCTGCCCACCTTTCGGCACTTTTAAGTATTTTTGAATTCATTCAACAACAACTCATGTTTAATACGATCGTATTTGAAAAAAGAGACCGGAAAGCGTATATCATGTTTAACCGGCCGGACACCCATCACGCGCTGAGCCGGGAAATGCTTACGGAGCTGACCGCGGCTGTCCGGGAATGTGCCCTTGATGAAGAGATACGGGTAGTGATCCTGTCGGGAGGTCGTGAAAAAGCTTTTTCTTCCGGAGCGGATCTCAAAGAAGGCCTGGCGGATACCCGCCTGGGAAATGTGCTGAAAGAAGTCTATAACCCGCTGATTCTCGGGTTACGCGGACTGAAGAAACCGGTGATCTGCCGCATGAACGGACTGGCCGCCGGTGCCGGGATGTCGCTGGCGCTGGCCTGCGATGTGATCATTGCAGCCGACGATGCCTATTTTTCCGAACTTTTTGTAGGCATAGGCCTCATGCCCGATGCCGGATCTATGTTTTTCCTGCCCCGGCTGATTGGTCCGTTACGGGCATTTGAGCTGTGCAGCACCGGCCGGAAAGTGTATATGGAAGAGGCCGTGCAGATCGGGCTGGTGAATAAGGCCGTGCCGAAAGATCAGCTGGATGCCGAAGTGGAGGCCCTGGCCGACCGGTATGCGTCAGCCGCTACCCAAAGCATCGGCATCATGAAGCAGGTGCTGAACCAGTCGTTCAACAAAGACCTGGAAGAGGTACTTCACCTGGAGGCCGAAGGACAGACCATCTGCGGCCAGACCGAAGACTTTGCGGAGGGCGTAATGGCTTTCCTGACCAAGCGACAGCCGGTTTTTAAGGGAAAATGAGTTTTTATAGGGGAAATGTTAAGAAACACTTTGCCAAAATAATAAATTTGCAAAAAAAATCAATATACGTTGTATGTCAGAGGAAGGGAAGGAGAGGAGTCTCAATTTTATAGAAGAAATAGTAGAACGGGATCTGGAAAACAGTATCCATGCCGGACGGGTGCTGACCCGTTTCCCGCCGGAACCCAACGGGTATCTCCATATCGGTCATGCCAAGTCGATTTGTCTTAACTTCGGACTGGCCCGGAAATATGGTGGCGGCACCAACCTTCGTTTTGACGATACCAATCCCGTGACGGAAGATACCGAATACGTAGATTCTATCAAAAATGACGTAAAATGGCTGGGGTTTGACTGGGTGAATGAATTTTATGCCTCCGATTACTTTGATGAGCTGTACGCTTTTGCCCGGCAGCTGATCAGAGACGGACTGGCCTATGTAGACGACAGCACATCGGAAGAAATGGCCCTGCTGAAAGGCACGCCTGCTGTTCCGGGCAAAGACAGCCCTTACCGCAGCAGGACCGTGGAAGAAAACATGGATCTCTTTGAGCGGATGGCTGCGGGAGAATTCCCGGAAGGAAGCCGGGTGCTGAGGGCAAAAATAGATATGGCGTCCAGCAATATGCTGATGCGTGACCCCATCATTTACCGGATAAAATTTGCAGAACACCATAGAACCGGCGATAAGTGGAAGGTTTACCCTATGTATGATTTTGCCCACGGGCAGTCGGATTCTATTGAGCATATCACGCATTCCATATGTACCCTGGAGTTTGTTTCGCACCGCGAGCTTTACGACTGGTTCATTGCAAAGCTGGGTATTTTCCCTTCTAAACAGTACGAATTTGCCCGCCTGAACATGACCTATACCGTGATGAGCAAAAGAAAGCTCCTCCAATTGGTGAACGAAAAGCACGTTTCAGGTTGGGATGACCCCCGGATGCCTACTATTTCGGGCATGCGGCGGCGGGGATATACCCCGAAGTCGATCCGTGATTTTGCAGAGCGGATAGGTGTACAGAAGCGGGACAACCTGATCGATGTAAGCCTGCTGGAGTTTTTTGTGCGGGAAGATCTGAACCGCGTGGCCATCCGGGTGATGGCGGTCTTTGAGCCTTTGAAGGTGGTAATTACCAACTGGCCTGAAGACAAAACCGAGGTTTGCCGGGTAGAAAATAACCCGGAAGACCCAGAAAGCGGGTATCGAGAGATCAACTTCGGGAAGGAAATTTATATAGAAGCAGGCGACTTCATGGAAGAGCCACCGGCCAAGTATTTCAGGCTGAAGCCGGGAGGAGCCGTGCGCTTAAAAGGGGCCTATATCATTCAATGCGATGAAGTGATCAAGGCAGACGACGGCCGGATCACCGAGCTGCGGTGCTCTTATATTGAAAATTCAAAAAGCGGGGAAGACGTAAGCGGCATGAAAGTCAAAGGAGTGATTCATTGGGTGAATGCGGCTGAGGCAGCAGAAGCCGAGGTTCGCCTGTACGACCGCCTGTTCAAGGCAGAGAACCCGGCGGCAGAAGAAGGAGATTTTAAGGATTTTATCAACGAGAATTCGCTGACGGTAGTGAAAGCCCTGGTAGAACCGTCCCTGTTAAAGGCCAGCCCGGAAAACAAATACCAGTTTATACGGAACGGTTATTTTGTGGCGGATCCTGACAGCCAACCGCCCCATAAGCTGATTTTCAATAAGACCGTTGGTCTGAAAGACAGCTGGAAATGAGGCCCCGGGCCTCATTTCCTGTTTTTAGCTCAGACCAGTCAAATGATTTCATGCCGGTGTACGTTGTAAACGCAAAAAAACAGCAGGAATAGTTCCCTGTGCTGAGATTTTTATCTGCCGAAGCACCACCACCGGGAAAGGGGATGCTCTTGTCCTTTCAGGAAATCAGATACCATTTCCATGCCGGTGACCGAGAAGGTAATCCCGTTACCGCCCATGCCTAATACAAAATAAGCACCGGGGAAATCGGGGTGCTCGCCGATATACGGGAGGCCGTCTTTGGTTTCGCCGAAGGTGCCGGCCCAGGCAAAGTCGGTCCGGAAAGCAACTCCGGGAAACAGCTTTTCAAAAATCTGCTCCAGGCGCTTTTTCTTTTCGGTGATCGACTGGTCTCTTTTCTGGGGATTCTGGAATTCGTCGTCTTCTCCGCCTATCAGGATGCGGTGGTCATCGGTAGTTCGCATGTAAATGTACGGGTCACCGGTATCCCAGATCAGGGTTTCAGAGATCTTATCGGGCTTTTCAATGAAGGGCTCGCTCACAATGGCGTAGCTGCTCAGCAGGTCTACAAACTTCTCCGGGATGATCTCCGTGCTTTCAAAGCCGTTGCAATAGATGATCTTCGCGGCTTTGACTTTGTTGCCGTATTGCGTGGTAGCCACAATTCCCTTTTTACCGTATTTTACCCCCGTGATCTCTGTTTTGTCGTATACATCGAGCCCGTTTTTAAGGTTGTAGTAGAGCAGGTCATGGGCCAGGCGGAAAGCATCGATACTACCGCCCTGGTAGGTGAGTATGCCTCCGTGCGAGCCGGCCAGGTCAAACCGTTCCCTGATTTCGTCGGCTTCGAGCCAATCGCCCCTGAAGCCGTGCTTCAGCCGGGTTTCGTGCTCTTTTTTCAGATCGGGCACATCCTTTTTGTATTTGGCATACAGCAGGGAGTTCTTCTTTTTAAATCCGCAGGCCGACTTTACCTTTTTGGCGAGCCTGCCTAAGGTATCTATGGAGTCGTAACAGGCCCGGTAGCTGGCTACAGCTCCTTCTTCACCGATCATGCCGATGAGCTCCCAGAGCGGGGTATCCACTTCATACTGCAGCATGGAGGTGGTGGCAGAAGAGCTCCCGTTGGCAATTTCCCGCCTGTCGGCCAGTACGGTCCGGTAACCATCTTTTACACATTGGTGCGCTATAAGGCTGCCGGTGATTCCTGAACCTATGATCAGGATGTCGGTGCTGATATCTTCCGCTAAGGAAGGATAGGAGGCGATCAGGCCGTTTTTAACTAGCCAGAACGGTTCGTTAGAGGTGAGTTTCATGTGGTTAAAATATTTGTTTTACCGAAGTTAGTGAAGAATAAATAAAAAGCCACCCCGAAAGGTGGCTTTTTATTGAAGACGGGTCAATCTTTTTTCCCGAAATCGCCGGCATAGAGGAATACCATCTTGTCGGCGGAAATGTATTTTTTGAGTGCCGCATTGACCTGGTCAAGGGTCAGGGCATTGATCCTGGCTTCCAGCGCATCATACTCTTCCAGGGGAACGCCCAGGTAAAGCAGGGTATTGATCAGCGTGCCTGCCAGGAAGCCGTCGTTGCCCAGCGAGGTCTTCCGTACGGTGCTCCAGCTTTTTTTGTTGGCATCCAGCTCCTCCTGGGTGAATCCTGTGCTCAATGCTTTACGGACCTCATCTTTGATGGCTTCATCTACTTTTTCCTGGAATTTAGGGTTATAGAACGCATAAACGCCCCAGTATGCCGCTTTGTTGTCGTAAGGAACGTTGATGAACGACCCTGCCCCGTAGCTGATCCCTTCGTTTTCCCTGAGCCGGGTAGGGATCCGGGCGGTCAGGAAGCCGCCGCTTCCCAGGATGGCGTCTACCATTACCAGCGCCGGGTAATCGGGTGAGGTTCTGTCCAGCTCAAAATTCATTTGCACCATTACGGCACCGTTTTCCTTATCCGGGGTGTTTACCTTTTCCGTACTGTATTTGGTAGCAAAATAGGTAGGCTGAACTTTAACGTATTTGTCTTTGGTTGTCCAGTTGCCGAAAGTACTCTTTACAAGGTTTTCCACTTTGGCTCCGCTCAGCCCGCTTACCACCGTTCCGTAGCCGTTATTGGCGCCCAGGGTCTTGTACAGCTCTTTAATCTGGGCCAGGGTTACCTTGTTTAAGGCTTCTATCTGCTCATCCGGTGTAGCGGTATAGTAAATGTGGCCTTTGGGGTATTGTGAGGTTCTCCTGCCGATCTGCCCGAATGCAATGGACTGCGGGTCATTCCTGGAAGCCTCTATGCCTGTTTTGTTCTCTTCTATGGTTTTTTTGAACTCGGCTTCCGGGAAGGTAGCATGGGTCAGTATATCTTTCAGGAGGTTCATCACCGGTTCAAACTGATCTTCATACGAGCTTACATTGACCACCAGCGACTGCCCGCTGAAGCCAACAGAGATCTGTGATTTGAGCCGGTCCAGCTCATCCTGGATCTGCTCTTTGGTACGCGTGGTGGTCCCGGCTTTCAGCAGGGAGGCCAGCACCGACTTTACTTCGTTTTTGCCATTAAGCGACTCTGCCGTACCTATGGGGAAACGAAAAGCCGACACTACCTTTTTACCTTTAATAGACTTGTTCAGGTAGGCGTACTTCATGCCGTTAGGCAGCTTGCCGGTAGTCAGGTTTTTGCTGATATTCGGAATGGAGGCCTCGAATTCGGCCAGGGCTGCCTCTTCAGCCCTGCCCTTGTAGTTTTGGGTTAGCGCTACGATCTCCTCATCGGGGTATTCTTTGGATCTGGCTCTTTCGGCATCTTTTTCCGGGATAAAAACACCCAGGGTACGGTTAGCCGGGATAAAATACTTTTTAGCTACCCGCCGGATGTCATCGAGGGTGAGCTGCTCTACGGCATCGCGGTACAGGAAACCCAGGCGGTAATCTCCGGCCCCCACGATCTCGGTGAGGTTAACGGTCATACCGATGGTATTGTTCTTAATATTTTCCAGCTGCTTCAGGAGCTTCGATCTGGCCCGGCTGAGGTCCTGTTCCGTAAAATTAATTTTCGGAATGTTGTCCAGCTCGGTAACGAAGATTTTCCGGGCTTCTTCCAGGCTCTTGTCTTTGGCTACGGTAACGCTCAGGTACAGGAAGCCGGGGTCACGGAGATTGGGTTGCCAGCCCGTAACGCCGGTGGCTTTGTGCGAGTCGATCAGGGCTTTGTACAGGTAGCCGGAAGGGTCAGCGGTCAGCATTTCGTTCAGCGCATCAACGGCTGCGAAATCTTTGTCGGCAAAGGCAGCCGTATGGTAGGCGGCGGCCACCATCTGCACGTCACCGGCTCTTTTGAGCTCCACGAAGCGCTCGCCGTCCTGGGCCGGTTCTACGGTATAGGTTTTGTCGAGCACGCGGGCCGGGCGGGGAATCACCGAGAAGTACCGGTTAATATATTCCAGCGCTTTTTTCTCGTCAAATTTCCCGCCGATGATCAGCGTGGCATTGTCAGGCTGGTAATATTTTTCATAGAAAACGCGGAGGCGGTCTGCTTTCACACGCTCAATGTCTTCTTTGGAGCCGATGGTGCTGTTACCGTAATTGTGCCACAGGTAAGCTGTTGAAATGATGCGCTCGTTCAGCACCGCATCCGGGTTGTTTTCACCGATCTCGAATTCGTTCCTCACCACGGAAAACTCCTTGTCGAGGTCGGCCTGGAGGATGGTGGCATTGATCATCCGGTCAGCCTCCATTTCGATGCTCCACTTCAGGTTTTCGTCAGTAGAAGGAAACACTTCGTAGTAGTTGGTGCGGTCATACCAGGTGGTACCGTTGGCCTGCCCGCCTTTTTCAGACAGCATTTTTTTGATATCGCCAAGGTTTTTGGTGCTTTTGAAAAGCATGTGCTCCAGCAGGTGGGCCATCCCTTTCTCACCGTACCCTTCGTGCCTTGAGCCCACTTTATACACAATGTTGACCACTACATTGCTTTGGGAGGCATCAGGAATGAGGAGTACCTGCAATCCGTTATCCAGCTTGTATTCTTTAATACCTTCTACAGAGGTAACAAAAACCGGGGCCTGCTGGGCCTGCAAGGCTATAAAGCCCGCCATCAGCAGGAAAGTCAATAGCGTTTTTCTCATAGGTTTGTTCAATTGTTTATTTGTTCAAATGTACTGTTTTTTCGTTTTCATTCTGACGGTTTCCCGTAAAAATCAGATGAGGCACCGGGCAGGCCCGCTTATTTCCGCGACTGGTAATACTCACTGGGAGTTTGACCGGTAATCTTTTTGAAAGAGCGGTTAAAGGCTGTTTTGGAGTTAAATCCTACTTCAAATGCAATGCCCAGCAGGGTATAGTTATGGTACCTGGGGTTGTTGATATTTTCTTTGAACTCTTCAATCCGGTACGAATTGATGAAGTCGAAAAAGTTCTTGTCATACCCTTCCCGGATGACCCTTGAAAGAGTATGTGACGGGGTTTTTACCAGGGTAGCCAGGTCATTCAGGGCCAGGTTGGGGTTAAGAAAGGGCTTCTGTGTCTTCATGACCTCTTCTATACGGACCCGGAAGGTTTCCAGGTCATCTTCTGCAATGGATGCCCGGGTTTTGGCCGCTTCAGGTTCGGGGGCTGTGGTTTCGGCACCGGAGGTTTCCTCGTGGCTGATCTTGAAGATCTCGGGCTGATGAATGGCATAATAGCCCAGCACAAACCCGATCAGCGAGAAGGCTATCCAGATCAGGTTGATGCTGTTTTCCAGCAGCTCGGTGATCTGCCCGCTTCTCAACGTGTTGACCGCAAAAAGAACACAGGTGAAAACGCCCAGCACAATACAGATCATAAAAATCACCAGTACGGCAGAGAGGTAGTTGATGTTCTGGTGGTAGGCGGTTTCGTTAATATAGCTTTCCGAATAGTTCCGGATGGCTTTTTTGCATTTGTAGTAATAATACAGGTTGCTGAAGACGGCAACAATAAAGCTAACGGCAAAAACCCACTTCAGGTCAGTTTCGTTATTGACAATTTTGTGCTGAAAGCGCTTCCCGTCCATAAAGAAATACGGGATATAAGCCAGGAAGAGCAAAGAGGGCAGGATAAAATGAGGCCAGGCCTGGTTGCTGCTGAACCGCATCCGGAACAGGAGCCGGTGCAGGTAAAAATAAAATACGGGCGCAAAGGTGAACAAGGCAAAATTAGGGATCAGGATCAGCTTGGGGAATACATTGGCCACATCGCGGTAATACCCGATCACCTTAAAAAAGAGGAAAAAAGAGGCCAGTCCCAGCAGAATAACCAGCAGGCGGTTGGCTTCCCGGTTAAAGTCCTGCATGGTGGGCACCACAATCATGAGCAGGAAGCCCTGAAATGCGGCAAAAAGAAGAATGAGGTCAATGAGCGAAAAGAAGTTAAAGGTGGAAGAAAGGTCTTCCCAGTTTTCAATTTCCACTTCGATCTCCTGGTTCGGCTTGTAGTCCGACCCGTGCACAATGCGGTTAGGACGCGCCTTGCCGCTCTTCCAGCTTTCGGCCGAGTTCCAGTCGCCGCGGTGAAACTTATACTCCAGGCTTTCGAATTTCGAGAAAATATTGATCTTATAGCTGCCGTCAAACTGCTTTTTCAGGCGGAAGAGCTCATCTTTGATCACCCAGTTGTTAAAGTTTCCGGATATGTAAATGGCGGCATCGGGCGGGGTATTCTCGGGTACCTTGGTCACATGAATCTGGTATTCGGGGCGCTGTTCCCACCCGGATATGGTCAGGTAAACGGTGCCGTCAGCGATACGGTCTTCTGAAAACAGGCGGTTGGGCAGCAGGGAGCCGTCAGACCGGGCCTCCACGATATTCCAGTTGCCCTGGGTAAATTTATATTCAAATTCACCAAAGCCTTCGCTGATGTCGATCGTGTACGTGTTCCGGTTGATTTTCCGGAGCTTCCATTGCGGATCCCGGGGGTTCCAGTTGTTCAGGGTAGAGGCCATGTAAATGGGCTGGTCGGGCAAAGGAAGGCTGTCTGCCCTGACTTCGATACGGATCTGGCCAAAGAGAGCATGCTGGGTGATGAAAACCCCTGTCAGGAAAATAAGCAGAAAACGCAACAAGGCTTAAGGCTGATTTTATTCAAAGATACAAACTACTTAGTAAGTTAAAAACTAAAAGATAAAAGTTAAAAGTTTCGCAACATTTTTAATAGTGAACAGTGAACAAACAATCCCGGGTAATTAAATACCGTTATTCCAAAATTGTTCACTGTTAGTTGTTCACTGTTCACTGATAGTTGTTCACTTAAAACAGAATCTTCCTGCCTGCTTTTAACTATCTGCCGGGTCCAGCTCTGCCGTAAAATGCCTCAGCAGCGGTGCCTCGTAGGTGATCCGATACCCGGAGAGCAGCTCTCTTTTACGGAAAACCTCGATGATCACCTCGCAAACGTAATCAATATGGCTTTGGGTATAGACCCGCCGGGGTATGGCCAGCCGCACCAGCTCCATGGGTGGGGCTATGTGCTGCCCGCCGGCATCATACTTTCCGAACATCAGTGAGCCGATCTCCACGCCGCGGATACCGCCTTCGAGGTAGAGGGCATTGGCCAGGGCCACACCGGGGAACTGCCCGGCGGGAATCTGCGGCAGGAAAGCGCTGGCATCCAGGTAAACGGCATGCCCGCCGGTAGGCAAAACCATGGGTACACCGGCTGCGGTCAGCTTTTCGCCCATGTACTCTATGCTCCGGATACGGTAGCGGAGGTAATCTTCGTCGAGCACCTCCTCCAGCCCCTGGGCCATAGCCTCCAGGTCACGTCCGGCCAGCCCACCATAGGTAGGAAACCCCTCGGTAATGATCAGGAGATTTTTGGCTTCCCGCGCCAGGTCGTCATCGTTAAAGGCAAGAAACCCGCCGATATTGACAAGGGCATCTTTTTTGGCGCTCATAGTGCAGCCGTCGGCCAGCGAAAAGATTTCGCGGGCAATTTTCCGCACCGGCGTATTTTCATACCCTTTTTCACGGGTCTTGATGAACCAGGCGTTTTCTGCAAAACGGCAGGCATCAATAAAAAACAGGATGCCGTGCCTGCGGCAGATGGCCGCTGTTTCTTTCAGGTTCTGAAGAGAAACCGGCTGTCCGCCTCCCGAGTTGTTGGTGATGGTCATCACGCACATGGGAATGTTCTCCGCTCCTTTTTCAAGAATGAAGGCTTCGAGGGCTGCCGTATCCATGTTACCCTTGAAGTCAGCAATCAGCTGCGGCTTTTTGCCTGCTTCGGTGAGCAGGTCAACGGCTTCGGCACCCGAGTACTCGATGTTACCGCGGGTGGTATCAAAAAAGGTGTTGCTGACAAAATACCTGCCTTTGCCACCCAGCAGGCTGAAAAGAATTTTCTCGGCAGCCCTGCCCTGATGGGTGGGAATAATGTGTTTAAAACCGGTAATGCCGGCAGCGGTTTCCCGGAAACGGTAAAAGCTTTCGGAGCCGGCGTATGACTCGTCGCCGGTCATTATACCGGCCCATTGCCGGGCACTCATGGCTGAGGTGCCGCTGTCGGTCAGCAGGTCAATGAGCACGTCGCCCGCTTTTACCAGGAAAAGATTATTTTTCGCCTCTTTCAGTATTTGCTCACGTTCCGGGCGGGTGGTAAAGGTGAGCGGCTCTACGGATTTGATCCGGAAAGGTTCAATGATGGTTGCCATTTCAATGGGATTAAAAGTTAAACAATAAAATACAGCGGGAAAGAATCACCTTCCTCCCCGGTCTTTTATCCGGATAAACAATAACCACATTTCGAAGCTCATGGTTTTTCAACTGATGGGCGAATATAAGAATTTCAGGGGAGAAATCCCAAATAAGATTCGGGGTTTCACCCCGACGAACCGCGCGGAGAATGAATAATATTCAGCCGCTTTTTCAGTTCCGCCTTTTTGGCATTGGAAACAATGAGCGGTTGGGTCATGCCTTCAAAGTAGAGCTCATTTTCCCTGATCTTCTGCAGGTGGTGCAGGTTAATGTAGATCGACTGGCTCAGCTTGTAAAAGCGCGGGTCGCGCAGGTGCTTGCCCAGGTGGCCGATGTTCATGGTCACCAGCAGGGGTTGCGGCTCATACAGGCGGTAGATATGGGTAAAGGCCCGCTCGGCAAGAAGATATACGATCTCCTCTTTTTTGACCCGTATATGGCTGCTGTTGGAGTACACAAAGAAAGAGTCCAGGTCTTCGGGCGCAACGATCCGGGCTGCAGCCACCTGCACCTGGTATACCAGCTCTTTGGGATTAAAGGGCTTCAGCAGGTAGGCGGCAGGACGGGTGGTATGGGCCCGTGCAAAAGTCTCGTTGTCGTCTTTCCCGGTCAGGTACAGCACCGGGGCCTTCGAGATATCCTGGACTTCCTGTATGACCCGGATGCCGTCGCCGGAATTGCTTCCCAGCTCAATGTCCATGATGATCAGGTCGGGCCGGAACCGTACCACGGTGATCAGGGCCTCCTCGTACGTTCGGGCGATCCGAATCTGGGAGAACCCGGCGTCTTCCAGTATCTCCCGGATGTTTTCAGCAGTAAATACCTGATCTTCTACAATCAGTATCTTCAAATTATTCATATGGTATAGAGTGTTAATGATCAGCCGTGAGCGGGGAGTTGTATTTTTACCGCGGTAAAGCTCCCCTTTCAAGGCGTATTGTTTTATGGTTGTTTCGGTTTCGGGCGTTTGTACCGAAGTATAAAATTCAGGCCGTTCCCGCTTTCGTACCGGCAGGTTCCCTGCAGCTGCTGCGCCAGCATTTCTATCATCCGGGCGCCGAAAGAAGCCTGCATCAGGCTGTGCTCGAAATGGCCGTTATCACTGACTTTCAATACAAGGTACTTGTCTTCCGGGGCTGCAATTACTTCATACGTGGGCCTATCCACGGTAGGAAATGCATATTTGCAGGCATTGGTGGTCAGCTCGTTCACTATCAGCCCCAGGGTGAGGGCTTCATCGGGACCCACTTCCAGGGGAGCTATCCGGCAGGTTACCTGTACGTGCTCCTGGTCAAAGGTGCGCAGCACTCCCGCTACGATCTCCTTCAGGAAAGGCTCGAGCTGGATAGAATTGATGGTATCCCGGTTATACAGGCGCCGGTGCAGTGAGGCAATGGCCTCCAGCCTCAGCTGGCTTTCCGTCATGGCCTGGCGGGCGGTGCCGGCGTCTATCCGCACCGACTGCATATTGAGCAGGTTGGATACCACCTGCAGGTTATTCCGGAAACGGTGGCTTTGCTCCTGTACCAGCAGGGCATTGACCTGGCTTATCTTCTTGTTTTTACGGTACAGCCGGAAGAGCACCAGGGCAGAGCCCAGCGCCATAGCCAGCAGCAGGGCGGCAAACACCAGTGACCACCGTTGCAGCCGGATGTTCTCACTCTGCAGGCGCAGCTCTTCTTCCTGGTGCTGGAGGATGATCTCTTTCTGCTCCTGCTGGTAATGCGTCCGGTAGACCGGTTCGTTTTTGATTTGTGCTTCCAGCTTCCTGCCTTTTTCTTTCTGTTCTGTCAGCAAGAGAAAGGCATTCTTCCAGTCGTTCACTTTCTGGTAGTAGTGAATAAAATGGGCTGTAATACGATCTTCCGCGGGACTGTCGTAGGGCATATATTTTTCGCGGACCTCCCGGGCTTTTTCCAGGCTGGCCAGGGCTTTGGTGGGTTGCCCGGTATTCAGGTAATGTTCTGACAGGGTAAGGAGACTGGCGATCTCGAGGTTATTGCGGCTGCCGCTCACCTCACGGCGGAAGAGCTCGAGGTCGGTGGTTTTCGACGGGCTTCCCTGCAGCATATGCAGGTGATTCCGCGCCGACCTGATCTCTTTCAGCCCGTTTTCTTCTTTCAGCTTCATTGCCAGCTCTTCAGCCCGGTCATAATAATAGGTGGCGCTGTCGTACCGCATATAGGGGTTAAATGCGGCCCTTTCCTGCGGGTCTTCGCGGTACCCGGCATAAAACATGCCCAGGTGGGAATAAACCAGCAGCCGGCCGGCATCTATTCCGGCTTCTTCGGCCAGGGAAAGGGCTTTCCGGTAGTACGCCATTGCTTCTGCATAAGTGCCGTTGTCCTGTTCAAGACCGCCCAGCCGGGTATACAGGCGGATCAGTGGAAACCCTACCGGACGGGTTTCCAGTATATATAACGATTTCAGGTACCATACGCGTGTACGGAGGTAGCTCCCCGATACGAATGATTCCAGCTTCCCGAAAAGATAATAGGCCTCGGCCAGTTGAAGAGAGTCATTATCGCGAACGGCTTCCCGGTATACCCGGTTAGCCCATTCCCGTCGCTCCTTCTCGGTCCTGGGAGACAACTGGGCCGACAGCAGGCCGGGTAATAACAGTAGTGAAAGGTATAGGGTTTTCAAGGCGCTCATGCGTGCAATCCATCCCCAAATATATAGTAAAAAAACAATGGAGAGGAGTTATTTTTTTGAACGTAAAATGTAGGAAATAAAATAGAAAACAGGATGTATAACATATGGGGATGTTTGTTGGATGTTTTACAGGGTTTGTTCGAATGGATTTGGTTTTATTTTAAATAGCTGCGGAAAAGCATTTTTTTGCCGGGGAAATACCGCTCCGGGCAGCGGGGCGGATGCCTGGAGGGTATCTTTCGTTGTTTAAGCGAATAGGCGGCCGGTCATTTGTATAACCGATCAGGTGATTGGGATAAAAGATATGAACTATCGTATAGTGTCTGTTGTATGCCCGTTTTTTTTCATTCATTTTTGAGGAAGTTAAGAGAACCACTGGAAAATTTAACCCCTGAATTAAACGCTGTTGCGCTCTCCCTCGTCCCCGGACGCGGGGAGAGTGTATCTTGTCCTGAATGCCCAAAGGGTTGCTCCTGCGGGGTAAGGCTTACGACCGGATATTCAGTTCGGTGCCCAGCACCACCGTTTCGAACCCTTTTCCTTTTCGTTTATTCTCTATTTCGTCGAGCAGGATTTCTGCCGCTTTCCGGCCTATGGTGATGGCGGGCTGCACAATGGTGCTCAGCGGCGGCTCCAGCAGATGGGCCACGCCCAGGTTGGTGAAGCCGATAAGGGTAATGTCTTCCTGGTCATTGCTGACCAGCTTTTTATAGGCCTGGAAACAACCCAGGGCCAGGCGGTCGCTGCCCATAAAGAAGGCATCGGGCCGGGTATTTTTCAGCAGGTCACGGATGGCTTCTTCTGCCTCTTCGGGCCGGAAGCTGCAATATTTGATCAGCTCTTCTCTCACCGGCAGGCCGTGCTTTTCCAGCGCGCTCTTGTAGCCGGCCATTCTTTCGCGGGTGATGGAAAGGGTGGGAGGGCTGGTGATGTGGGCAATGTTCTTCTTTCCTTTCCCGATCAGGTATTCTGTGGCTTTGAAGGCCCCTTCAAAATTATCAACCACCACTTTATGGGCCTCGCGGGTTTCGGGAACGCGGTCAAAGTAAACAATAGGGAAATTGGTCTGGTGATACTCTTCCAGGTGACGGATGTCTTTGCTGTCGCCCGAAAGAGAAAGCAGCAGGCCGTCAACTTTCCGGGCAAAAAGGTGCCGGATATTGGCCGTCTCCCTTTCCAGCGACTCGTGGCTCTGGAAAATCACCACATGATATCCCCTTTCGTAAGCGATCTCTTCAATGCCGTTAATGGCCTGGGAAAAGAAGGTATTGGCAATTTCGGGCACGATTACCCCGATAGACCGGCTCTTGTTCTCTTTCAGGCTGAGGGCAATCGGGTTCGGCCGGTAGTTCATCTTTTCAGCGTATTCCACTATCCGCTTTTTGGTTTCGGCATTGATGTCGTAACTGTCCCGCAATGCCCGCGATACCGTTGAAATCGAAATGTTCAAAGCCCTGGCAATATCCTTGATCGTAATTGAACTCACGCTGTTCTGATTTTTATACAATTTTTACAGGGGTGCCCTCTTATTTTCCACCCGTAGTAAATATAGGTTTTATAGAGCACATAACCAATAGTAGACGTGTATTTCTTTTTACGGCGGGCAGAATCTGTCCCGTTCGGTAACGTTTGCATAAAATTTTAAAGACGATAGTTTGGTTCATGCTTTTATTGTCCATATCCTTACAGTTCAATAAAACGTGTGCATATAATTTCTCTATAAAATCATATCTTTAAATAGTACAAAATGAACCTATTTGATCTTACAGGAAAAACGGCATTGGTTACCGGGTGTAACCGGGGAATCGGCAAGGCTATGGCTGAGGGACTGGCCGAAGCGGGCGCTGACATTATCGGTGTATCGGGAAACCTGGCGCCAAGTGGTTCTGAGGTACAGCAGGAAGTAGAAAAACGGGGCCGGAAATTCAGGGCCTATCGGGCCGACTTTAACGACCGTCAGGCGCTTTACCGGTTCCTGGACCAGGTAAAGGCAGAGCACCCCGTTATTGATATCCTGGTCAATAACGCCGGTACGATCCTTCGCGCCCCGGCGGCAGAACACCCCGATGAGTACTGGGACAAAGTCATTAATATCAACCTGAATGCGCAATTCCTGATCACCCGCGAGATCGGTAAAGGAATGGTGGAACGGGGAAGCGGGAAGATCATTTTTACCGCTTCATTGCTGACGTTCCAGGGCGGCATTAACGTGCCGGGGTATGCGGCCAGCAAAGGAGCGATAGGCTCGCTGGTCAAAGCGTTTGCCAACGAATGGGCCTCCAAAGGGGTAAATGTAAACGGTATAGCCCCGGGCTATATTGCTACTGATAATACAGAGGCCCTGCGGAACGACCCCGACAGGAGCCGGTCTATCCTCGACAGGATCCCGGCAGGCAGGTGGGGCCAGCCGGACGATTTTATAGGCCCGGCCGTATTTTTATGTTCGAAAGCGTCTGATTACGTGCAGGGAACCATCCTGACCGTAGACGGCGGATGGATGGGAAGATAATTATTTTTTGATATGCAGATACGATATGAAAGTAGTCCACGCGAAGTGGAACGAATGAATACCAGCGAATTGAGAGAAAATTTCCTGGTAGAGACCGTTTTCAGCGACGATGCCGTTGAGCTGGTTTACTCGCATTATGAACGACTGATTGTGGGCGGAGCCAAACCGGTCAGCCGGGCCCTGACACTGCCCACTTACGATGCGCTTAAAAGCGATTTTTTCCTGGAAAGACGGGAGATTGGCATCATTAACGTGGGCGGAAAAGGAAAAGTAATCACCGACGGTACTGCCTGGGAACTCGACAAGCTCAGCTGCCTTTATGTGAGCCGGGGAACGGAGAAGGTACAGTTTGAGTCGGCCGATGCGGCCAACCCGGCCCTGTTTTACCTGCTCTCCACACCGGCGCACAAGGAGTATCCCACCACCCTGTACACCAAAGAGCAGGCGTTGCCGATGACCATCGGTGCCCCGGAAACCTCTAACCACCGCACGGTGTACAAGTACATCCATGCTGACGGCATAGACAGCTGCCAACTGGTGATGGGCCTGACCATCCTGCACAACGGCAGCATCTGGAATACCATGCCGCCGCATGTGCACGACCGCCGTGCCGAGATCTACCTGTACTTTGATGTGAACGAGCACCACGGCGTGATGCACTTCATGGGAAAACCGGATGAAACGCGCCACATGTGGGTGAGGAACCACCAGGCCATTATTTCACCGCCGTGGTCGATCCATTCGGGTGCAGGTTCGGCCAGCTACTCGTTTATCTGGGGAATGGGCGGCGAAAATAAAGATTACACCGATATGGATTTTGTGGATTTGAACGGGCTGCGGTAATTAACGATGGACAACGATTGGCCTGTTACCTGAAGCCCGGCGCTCAAAGCTCAGCACTCGGTACTCGGCACTCGGCACTCGGTACTCTTAACTCGGCACTCGGAACTAAGGCATTCTGAACGTATGAAAAAACTTCTTGCAATTCTTTTCTGTCTGTCTCTGGCAGGCTTCAGGGCTGACCCGGTAAAGCAGCGGATCTTCCTGATCGGTGATTCTACGATGGCCGATAAAAAAGCGTCGGATGCCCCCGAAACGGGCTGGGGACAGGTTTTTTACCGGCTGTTTACCGATGCCGTGGAGATTCAGAATCATGCCGTGAACGGGAGAAGCACGCGGAGCTTCCGTACGCTGGGGCACTGGAAAGCCGTGCACGACCAGCTGCGCAAAGGCGATTACGTTTTTATCCAGTTCGGTCATAACGATCAGAAAGAGGGCGATACCCTGCGTTATGCCGCCGCGCAGACCGATTACCGGGCCAACCTGGAACGGTATATCCTTGAAACGGAAGCAAAAGGAGGTATCCCGGTGATCCTTACACCGGTGATGCGCAGGAAATTCGATGAGAACGGCAGGCTGGTGGATCAGCACGGCGAATACCCCGGCGTGGCCCGTGAAGTAGCCCGGAAACACCGCCTTACGCTGATCGACATGCATGCCGGCAGCTGGAAAATACTGGAGGAACAGGGCGAGAAAAGTTCAAAGAAGATTTTTATGCATTACCCGGGCGGGGTATTCCCCAAATTCCCGGACGGAGTTACCGATAATACCCATTTTTCGCCTTACGGGGCCGCTTTAATGGCCAATACTGTGGCCGATGAGCTGATGAAGCAGGGTCACCCGTTGCGTAATTTCCTGAAAAAATCGGTTTATCCCGAAACGTGGGAGTACCAGCTGCCCCTGACCTATGAGCCCTGCTTCCGGAAAGATACCTTCAATATAGTTCGCTACGGTGCCCGGGCCGACGGCATAACCCTGAATACGGCGGCGATCACTCAGGCAATTGAACAGGCCAACGCCGCCGGTGGCGGTACGGTGCTGATCCCGGCAGGGGTATGGCTTACCGGCCCGCTGAAGCTGAAAAGCCAGGTCAACCTGCACCTGGAAAGAGGCGCATTGCTGCAGTTCAGCAATAACCGCGATCATTATCCCGTGGTAGAAACTACCTGGGAGGGGCAGAAGGCCTTTCGCTGCCAGGCACCCGTGTGGGCGGTAGGACTGGAAAACATAGGGATCACCGGGGAAGGCATCATGGACGGCTCGGGAGAAGTATGGAAGCAGGTAAAGAAAAATAAGCTGACCACCACCCAATGGCGCAGGCTGGTGGAAAGCGGAGGTGTTTTGTCGAAAAACGGGGATACCTGGTACCCCAGCGAGCAGTCGCGGTACGGAAATGAGGAAGCCAAAGAATGGGCCAACCTGTGGGCTGAAGGTAAAACCCGGGAAGATTACGAAGCAATACGCGATTTCCTGCGGCCCAACATGATCAGCATTACCGGCTGTGAAAATGTGCTGATCGAAGGAGTTACTTTTCAGAATTCGCCGGCCTGGACCCTCCATCCCCTGCTGACCAACCATATCACGCTCCGGAACGTGCATGTCAGGAACCCCTGGTTCGGGCAGAACAACGACGCCCTTGACCTGGAATCGTGCCGGTACGGGGTGGTTGACGGCTGCACCTTTGATACCGGTGATGACGCTATCACCATCAAGTCCGGCCGCGATGAGCAGGGCCGCCGGCGGGGTGTGCCTACTGAAAATATTGTGGTGAAGAATACTACGGTATTTCACGCGCACGGCGGTTTTGTGATCGGCTCGGAGATGTCTGGCGGGGTAAAGAACCTTTTCGTAAACAATTGCAGCTTCCTGGGAACCGACATCGGCCTGCGCTTCAAAACCAAGCGCGACCGCGGCGGAGTAGTAGAGAAAATATACATCTCGGATATTGCCATGAACAGCATTCCCGGCGAAGCCATTCTCTTTGATATGTATTACGAAGCGAAAGACCCGGTGCCCGCTGACGGAGACAGCAACGGGCTGCCCGAAATAAAGGCCGAACCCGTTAACGAAGGCACGCCGCAGTTCCGCGATTTTCATATCCGCAATGTGGTCTGTCACGGAGCCGCCACGGCCATCATGCTGCGCGGGCTGCCCGAAATGAATATCCGGAACATCACGATAGAGAACAGTAATTTTATTGCCGACCAGGGAGTGGTATGCGTGGAAGCAGAAGACATTACGATAAGGAATGTGGGCCTGTTCACGAAGTCGTCCAAAGTCATGCAGGTGCAGAACAGCAGCAATATTCTTTTTGACCGGATCAGCTGGTCGGGAGAAAAAGAGACCCTGCTGGAGCTGAGCGGTGAAAGAAGCCGGAAGATACAGCTGACCGGAACCGACACATCAAAAGCCCGGAACAAAGCGGTCTTCCTCCATAAGGCGAAGAAAGAAGCGTTCCTGGAAAAGCCGGACAAATGAGTGAAAATACTGATTCTGTGCCGTTGCCCGTTAAATATATTTTAAAAAAGCGAAGGTTTTCAGAAAGTAGTGTTAATTTGGAGGAACTTTACGTTTTTTAAGATATAAACCATGCTGGGATTAAAAATTTTACTTATTGAAGATGAAGTAAAAACACTCAATCTTATTAAAGAAGGACTGGAAGAGAACAAGGCGCAGGTAGATATTGCTTATGACGGGCAAATGGGGCTCACCCTGGCCGGGAGAAACGAATATTCTCTCATCATCAGTGATATTATTCTGCCTGAAATGAACGGGCTTACTTTGTGCAGGACCCTCCGGGAGAACGGCAACAATACCCCTATTCTTCTGCTGACGGCGCTGGGCACCACCCAGGACATTATCACCGGGCTCGACGCCGGGGCAGACGACTACCTGAGCAAGCCTTTTGAATTCAGCGAGCTCAGGGCCCGGATAAGGGCGCTTACCCGCCGGGGAAATGCCGTGATCCAGAAATCGCATATCCTGCGGGTAGCTGACCTGGAGCTGAACGTAGACACCAAGGCCGTACGCCGGGGCGATAAGGAGATCACCCTCACTGCCAAAGAATTCAGCCTCCTTGAATTTTTTATGAATAATGTGGGGCGGGTGATCTCGAAAGTAGAGCTGGCAGAAAAAATCTGGGACATCACCTTTGATACCGGTACCAACGTGATCGAAGTATATGTGAATTTCCTGCGAAAAAAAATAGATAAAGATTTTGACGTAAAATTGATTCATACGCAGATTGGAATGGGGTATGTAATGAAAGTGTAAACCTATGTTGACCCGCTTCCTGACCACCTTAAATATCCGGCAGCGACTGACTCTCCAGTTCCTCCTTTTGGTGAGCGTACTTTTTTTATTGTTTTCGGTCAGTATTTATCTTTTCAGCAAGCTCTACCTTAATAACCGTTTCTACAACGGCCTGCAGGAAAGGGCCATCATTACGGCCTCGCTGAAAATTGCCCTCAGCGCCGATCAGAAGGCCATCCAGGACCTGGTGCGCAACAGCGATGAGCGTATGCTGACCGAAGAGATGATCTCCATTTACGATCCGCAGCGCAATATGTTTGTTTTTACCACCGATATCCTGAAAGAAGGCTTTCACCGGAGTTTTCTGAACCCGGCCGATACCAGTAAGAACGTCAACAACATTTCGCGGAATAAATCGAAGATCTGCGTGCTGAAGATCAAAAAATACTGGGTCATCATCAGTGCCAAAGATGTATATGAGCGGGAGGCGCTGGGTAACCTGCGCGACATCCTGGTGATCTTGAGCCTGGTGGCCCTGCTGTTTATTGCCTATATCAGCTGGTTTATGGCCGACAGGGCCCTTTCACCCATTTCCAAGATTGCCCGGCAGCTTGACCAGATCTTCCCGAAAAACCTGTCGCAACGGATCGAATATCCCTTTACCGAAGACGAGATCGGGTTTATCACCCGTACCATTAACAAGCTGCTGCAGCGGGTAGAAACCTCGGTGAATACCCAGCGGATGTTTGTGGCCAATATCTCGCACGAGCTGAAAAACCCGCTTACCAAAATTTTTACGCAGATTGAATTGCTGGAAATGAAATACCGGGACCACCCCGAGTATTACAGCCAGATCATGTCGCTCCGCTCCGATACGCTCATGCTGAACCATCTCACCCAGGCCCTGCTGGAGCTGGCCAGCATCAGCGCAAACGACAGGGAGCTGCCCAAGAAGGATCTCCGTATTGATGAGATCCTGATGTCGGCCGTTTCCGAGTTCAAACGCTGGAACCCCGACTACGAAATTCTGCTCAACCTGGACGAATTTCCCGAGAACGAGGAGGTGCTGATCTACCCGGCCAACGAAGACGCCCTGAAGATTGTGTTTAAAAACCTGCTCGACAACGCCTGCAAGTTTTCTGTTAATCAGCAGGCCGAAGTAAAAATTTATGCGGAGGCCGGCCAGCTGCTGATCACGATCTATAACGAAGGGAAACCCATTCCCCCCGGTGACATCACCAAAATCCTGGAACCTTTCTTCCGCTCCGACTCTACCGCCAAAGGTAAAAAAGGCCACGGCGTGGGGCTGGCTATTGTAAAGCAGATCCTGAGGCTGCACCGGATCAGGCTGACTATTGTGCCGTCAGAATCCGGCAACACTTTTGTGCTCACTTTTCCGGTTCCTGAAATTTAAGCCAAATTTAATTCGAGATTAATTCGGGTTTAAGGTAGAGGTATCAACTTTGTAACATCAAAACAAAGGAGAATAAAACAATATGGAAACTACTTCTCAAAATAACTCGGGCGCTTTAAGAACAGGATTGATCGTTTTACTGGCGGCGCTTGCATTGGTTGGTTATTTGTACTTTAATGCTCAATCTAAAAATAAAGACCTTCAGGGGTTGCTGGATACCAAAGTAGGTGAATTGTCAGATACTAAAGTAAGACTGGATTCGATTTCCAGGGCACTGGATGCCAAGATTCTCGAAGTGGAATCGCTGGGCGGAAGTGTAGAAGAGCTGGAAAAGATCAAAGCAGAGCTGCAAAAAGATATCGCCAGCCTGAAGTCATCTTCCAACTTTTCTGCTAAAAAATACAACGATAAGATTGCAGAATACGAGAAATTCCTGGCAGCAAAAGATGAAGAGATCATGAAGCTGAAGGAGGAAAACGGCCTGCTTTCATCTGAAAACCTGACATTGAAAACAGAAAAAGAGGAGGTTATTAACCAGAATGTGGCGCTTTCGCAGAGCAAAGACTCGCTCACCCATGTAGTGGATGAAGTGTCTGTCAAAAACAAAGATCTGCAGGATAAAGTAAACACAGCCGCCGCTTTGAAAGCCGTTAATGTTGAAATTGTAGGACTAACCTCAAAGGGCAAAGAGAAAGACGGTAAAATCAAAAGTAAAAGGATTGACCAGCTGAAAGTAACCTACCACCTGCCTTCTAATCCGCTCACCGAGAAAACCAATAAGGATGTATACCTGAGAATCCTGGATCCGAACGGTGCGGTGCTGAACGACATGGGCAGAGGCGGTGTGCTTGATTTTGCAGGAAAAGAAATAGGATATACCCTGCGGCAGGCGGTTCCGTATACCAATAACGACCAGGAGGTAGCCATGTACTACCAGAAAGGCCAGGAGTTTAACTCAGGAGTATACTCGGTGGAACTGTACTCGGAAGGCTTTAAGATAGGCACAGGAAACTTCCAGATAAAATAAAGATTATCAGGAGTTTATAAAGATAACATATCATAATGGTTTATAGGGTTCTATCAGATTCCTGCATTGAATTTCGATGCAGGAATTTTTCTTTATAATCATTCTAATCTTTTAAGGCGTTTACGGAACAATAAAGCGGCGGAAAAGCGTTTATAGAGTAATTGAACGGTTGATCAGTGAACAGATAAAAGTGAAAAGCTAAAAACGGTCCGCCGCTGCGGTTAAAAGTTAAGGTAGAATATGCTTTGATCGCAAAACACAAAATTACGAAAACACAAAATCTCCGAAACCCGATAAATAATCATCGTATGGCAACAGATGTAACAATAGATTTAAGCATGCCCGTGGACCGGGTAGAAAACATAAGCCGGGAAGAGTTTCAAACGAAATACATGATTCCCCAGAAGCCGGTTATTATCAGGCATATGTACGGTAAAGACGCACAGGTGTATCAATGGACATTCGATTATTTTGCCCGCGAGCTCGGCGATATTGAGGTAGGGGTATTTGACGACGAGTCGGAAGAGCGCAAAGACGACCGCTCATACAAAAGTGCCGGCAAAAAAATGAAATTCCGCGAGTACCTTGACCTGATCCAGGAAAGGCCCACCACCAAGCGCCTCTTCCTGTTTAATGTATTCAAGCATAAAAAAGAGCTGCACAATCACTTTAAATTTCCTAAGATTGCCGATAAAGTGGTGGAATTCCTGCCCCTGGCTTTCTTCGGAGGACAGGGAGCGATTACCCGTATTCACCGCGATATGGATAACAGCTGTGTGTTCCTGACCGAGCTGGTGGGAAGAAAACGCGTGGTCATGTTTGCGCCCGAATACTCTAAAAAACTGTATCAGTATCCGTTTTCTACCCATACCTCCATTGATGTCAATAACCCGGATTTTGATAAATACCCCGGGCTGGCCGATGTGAGAGGGTACGATTGCGAGATAGGCCCCGGTGATACCATCTTTATGCCGGCCGGCTACTGGCACCACATTGAATACAATACCGCCGGGCTGGGTTTTGCCGTGCGCTCGCTGAGTCCGCACGTATCAGACCGCCTGCTGGGCTTCTGGCAGGTAGGCATCATGACCCACCTTGATGAGATCCTCAACAAGCTGCTGGGCGACAAGTGGTTCAACTGGAAGAAGAAGGCAGCTGCGAAGCGGGCCCAAAACTAATTATTTTTATACCAGGAAGTACCGGGGGATGATCAATACCATCTCCCGGTATTGTGTTTTATGGCTGGCTGTTCTTCCGGAAGAAAATCGTATTTTTTTTGAATTTCTCCGGTGTAATGTCCTGAATTCCAGTTTTTCTACAGATTTTGTTCTGTATATTCGGGCTATACCTAACTAATTAACGGAATATGGCGCTACAGGAAGAACTGGAAAAAGAAGGATTATGGCTTTTCAGATTCAGGAGTTTTCTCCCGATTGCTGTTTTGCTGATGGCAATGGGAGTGTATTATGTACAGGAAACGGCTTCTCTTGCCGAAGATGAATCTTTTGAATTTTACTATGAATTTATTTGCCTCGCCGTAAGTCTTGCGGGGCTGATTATCCGGATCTATACGGTAGGGCATACCCCCGGTAAAACTTCGGGCCGCAATACCACGGAGGGCCAGGTAGCCGATACCCTGAATACCACCGGCATTTATAGCCTGGTGAGGCATCCCTTATACCTGGGCAATTTTTTCATGTGGCTCGGGCCGGCCATGATGGTGCAGAACACCTGGTTTATCGTGGCCTTTGTTTTGTTTTACTGGCTGTATTATGAGCGCATCATGTATGCCGAAGAGCAGTTTCTGAGACGGAAATTCGGGCAGGCCTACGTGGAGTGGGCCGAAAAAACCCCGGCTTTTATTCCCCGGATTTCGGGTTTTTGCACCAATAAGATGCACTTCAGCTGGAAAAAAGTGATGAAAAAGGAGAAAAACGGTTTGCTGGCGGTTTTCGTTATATTTATGCTCTTTAACGTTATTGGTGAAGTAGGAGAAAGGCGTGCCGAATATAACATGTTTTTTATTTACGGAACGGCCGCTTCGCTGTCGCTCTACCTGGTACTCAAATATTTAAAAAAGTATACAGAGGTATTGGATGAAGCAGGCCGTTAAGTCGCTTCATCCGTGCTCTTCCCGGTATTTATGATATACCAGGAGGGCGGCCGCCAGGTCTTCCACGGCCAGCCCGGCCGATTTGAACAGGGTAATTTCCTGCTCATTTTCCCGGCCCGGGTGAACGCCCCGGATAAGCCCGGCCAGGTCTGCTTTCACATCTTTTTCGGAAATAATGCCTTCTGCTATGGGTAGGGCCAGCTCACCGGTTTCGTGGAGGGCGCCCATTCGTGAATCTACAAAAATGCTGCTCTTCCGGATGGCCTCGTTGTCGGTTTCGCGGGTATCGGGCTTGTGTGAGCCGATCATATCCAGGTGCGCACCGGGCTTGACCCACTCTCCCCGGATCACCGGGGTGGCCGAAAGCGTGGCACAGGAGATCACATCTGCTGACCGTGCCGCCGCTTCCAGGTTTTCAACGGGTTCTGCCTGTATGCCTTCCTGTGCCAGCATAGTGACCATACCGTGCATTTTGGCCGGGTTACGGGCCCAGATGCTGATCTTCCGGAAATTCCTGACTACAGAATGAGCCTGTACCAGGTGTTGGGCTACTTTCCCGCTACCGGCTACCAGCAGGTGTCCGGCCGTTTTCCGGGCCAGGAACGAAGCCGCCAGGGCGGAGGTGCAGGCCGTACGGCGGGCGGTAATTTCAGCAGCATTCATCATGGCCAGGGGTTCTCCCGTAACCGTATTGCTCAGGGTATACCGGGCAAAGATAGAAGGCATGCCCCGGTCGGCATTACCCGGCGCCACCGTTACCTGCTTTACGCCCATGTACTGATCGTTCCAGACCGGCATGAGAATAAGCGTATTTTCGTGTCCTTCGGGGGTTGTATAGAAATGGTGATGCCGCAGGGGCATGGTGTAGTCTGACAGGAAGATGGCGCGCAGGGCTTCGATCAGCCCGGCGTAACCGAGATTCCTGGCGATTTGTTCGTCGGGTATAATGTGCATATAGAACCGTTTAAATCCCAAAGATCGGGAAAAAATGGGATTGATCCGGCCGTTTTTTAGCCAAAGCTGCGCAGAACTTCACTTTCGTGAACAGGAGTTCAGCGTGCCCGCGGCTGTGAAAAGCCCGGGCACGCCGCCCTGTTATTTCAGCCAGCGGGAGTCGCCTATCCCCTGGAACTTCAGTTCTTCATTGCTCACTTTAAAATTGCCTTCATTGGCATTGGCATACCCCGGATCGTAGCTGGTGTGTGTGCCGCTGGCGTCATTTTTAGCACCCGATTGCGTACTGCCGGTAAAGTTAGGCGCATTGAAATAATTGTTTTTGTCAAATTTCACAATGTTGGTTGACGCCTGGTTGGTGTAATAACCCTGGGTGTTAGACAGGATATTCTTCTCAAAGGAGATCTCGTGGCTGGCCAGGCGGATGTAGAGCATACGCCGGTTATTGCCGTTCGAAACATTGTTGAACGTATTGTTCCGGATGGTGATGATGCTTTTCACATCGGGGAAGTTCGTTGATCCACCGCCATCCATCCGGAAGAAATCACGGGCAAGCGCGCTGTTATAGGCGGTGTTATTGATAAAATCAAACCTGCGGGCCAGCCCGTTCCGGAAATCAATAAAGTCGCCGCCGTTACACTCAATATTGGAATAGACGGTATTGGTGATCAGCACGGCCTCAATCAGCGTGGCATTGTTCACGTAGAGGGCTCCTTTGGTATAGTTGGTTATGGTACACCCGTCTATGACCAGGTTGCCGAAGGTACCGGCGGCATAGATGATGGTCTGGTTACCGTCTGCCGAGCCGGTTCCGTCTAAGCTCAGGTCTTTGAGTTCCAGGCCGGCGCCGTCGCTTACCCGGAATATAGTGCCTTTGAGAACCGGCTTATCGCTGGGCCGGGCACCTTTGATGGAGATTGAGCGCGTTATGGCAATATCTCCTGAGGAGTAGGTTCCCGGCAGCAGGCCGAAAACATCGCCTTCTTTGGCATTCTGGAAGAGGGTGGTGATGTCGTCACCGGGAGAAACGATAATGGCACCGCCCAGGTCGATCAGCGTAGTGAACGTAACCGTACCTCTTGTACCGCTGCCGCGCATGAGCCTGGCGGTATAGGTGGTTTCGCCTGTGAGGCCGGTGAGGGTGGCTGCACCGGCAGTCACTTCGGCTGCAGAGAGGGTATGCTCCAGGTTACCGGGGGTGAGCACGATCTTGTCGGCGGCCTGCCCTGCCGGCCAGCGGAGGGTGACTTCGGTGGCTTTGAGGTCATCCGGGCTCACGGGCTGGAACAGCTGCTCGGCATTTGTGGTAATGGTCACACTTGTCCATTTGGAGTCGGCCAGGTTTTCTCCTACGGCCTTCACCTGTACCGTATATTGGGTTTCGCCGTTCAGGTTGGGTACGGTGTAGGGCAGGTCTTCGAGGGTAATGCCGTCAAAAGTCAGGGCCGGGCTGCCTGAGGTTCCCGTTCCTTCAAAGAGCTGTACTGCGTACGAACGGGCATGCCGTACTTCTGCCCAGGTTAAACGCAGGGAGGTCTGGTTGACGATCCGGGCCTCCACGTTGGTAGGTGAAAAAAGGCGGCTGACATTCAGCTCCGTGATTTCATCGGCCAGCTGGTCATCACAGGCCTGAAAACTCAGGGCCAGGGCCATGCTTAGGATATAGATGAGTAGTTGGTTCTTTTTCATGAGTATCAATTAAAATTATAACCGTCGTTGGTGAGCTTACCGTTGCTGGTATCCAGGAACACCTGCCAGATCGGCCAGAATTGTTGCTGATCCGGGTTACGGAGGTACAGGGCATCCCAGTATTTGACGGCATCGTTAGAAGAGTTCAGGGTCCAGGTTTTGTTGTATTCGTATCCCAGTGAAGCCCCTGTAGCATCTGTATCGCCGAAGTTCAGCCCGTATATCTTTGCTGTTTCGCCATCGGAAGCGATGGTATAGTAGATTTTGGCCGGCAGGGTGGCGTATTTGCCCTGGCGGGTATCCAGCTGCTGAAGCTTGGTTCTGGCTTCGGCCAGCTTGGTGCCCAGCAGGTTCCAGCGGATGAGGTCGGCTTTTCTCAGCATCTCGCCGGTAAATTCCAATGCTCTTTCATCTACTATGGCGTTAAAGAAGGCCTCTTTGCTGACCGTAGCCTGCTGCATGAACTCTGCTACCTTCCGGGGCTGGCCGGGGAAGGCCCGGTCGCGGATCATTTTTAGGTAAGGGGCTGCGGCAGCAGGGCCATCGAGCTCGTTGATGGCTTCGGCGGCCATCAGCAGCACATCGGCGTAGCGCATGTACATCCAGTTCAGCCCGTCGTCATTGGTAGAGGTAACCTTCCGGTTCAGCCATTCGTAGCGGTACTTGCCGAAATACCAGGCACCCAGGCTGTTAGGCTCCTGGCGAACGCCCTTCGGAGAAGAGGCGCTGGCTACCCATTTGTAGGGTATGCAGGTTACGTCGCGGCGAACGTCGTCTTTGTCGTATTCATAGTACATGATGGGATTGGGGCCGTTGGTACCGCCCTTGTTCTGCCCGGTGTAATCGCTGACCACATCGTGCTTTACGCCCAGGTCAAAGATCACCCGGCCGCGGCCCTCGCTGAAGGGGATCTCCCAGAGCGACTCCAGCCCGGCGCGGTTGGTTTCTGCAGCAAAGGTCCTGAATACTTCTTCAAAACCCAGCAGGCGGGCCGTGCCGCTGTTGATCACGTCAAGGCATTCTTTTTTGGCAATGGCATACATTTTTTCAGGGGCCAGGTCGGGGTCAGTGCTTCTTCTGACTGATCCGTCGCTCCGCTGCCCGTAACCGCCGGCAGCCAGCGCCAGGCGGGCGCGCAGCCCTTTGGCAAATGCCTTGTTGACCCGTTCTACCGACTGGGTAACGGCGGTTTCATTGGGCCAGGCCAGGAGTTCGGCAGCCTCTTCGAGGTCAGCCAGGAGCTGCTTGTAGACCACATCGCGGTCAGCTCTTTCCATGTAAACCGTTTCTGAATTAACGGGTTCAAAACGGGCCGGCACATCGCCCCAGCCCTTCAGGAGGTCGCTGTATACCACGGCCCTGAGGGTGAGCATCTCGCCCAGCAGCTGGGCCAGCTCTTTGTTCTGCTCCACGTTTCCATAGGTTTTCAGGCCGCGGATGGCCAGGTTGGCCCGCTCAATTCCTTCGTAAAACTTGGCCCAGGCGTTGTTATCCGTATTCATCTGGGAGTTGTTCACGTTGGTGTTGTAATTTGAAAGCCGCGCCTGTTCCGAAGTGGTATTTTTAACGGAGTTGTAAACTTCGGTGTCGGTGTTGATGCCGTAAAATACCAGGTACCTGCCCCGGTAAGAGTTGGTTTCGGCAAACGACTGGATCACGCCGGCAATGGCCCCCTCGGCAAGGCTGGGGGTGGAAAAGATCACCGACTCATCAAGCGACGACCGGGTAGGAGCTTCCAGGATGTCCTTACAGGCGTTTAGCCCGGCTGAAAGGATTATGATTAATGCTATTGAGAATATTCGTTTCATCGATTCAAAAGTTTAGATTTAAACCCACCACAAACAATTTACTTTTCGGATACGCCGAGTAGTCGACTCCCGGTGTGAGCTGGGTTTTCCTCCGGGTGGAAACCTCCGGATCAAACCCGGAATAGTTGGTCAGCAGCCACAGGTTATAACCGGTAGCATAGAGGCGGACCTTCTCTATTTTCGCCTTGTGGCTGATGCTGACCGGCAGGGTATAGCCTAAGGTCAGGGTGTTCAGCCGCAGGAACGAACCGTCTTCCACGGCCCAGTCGCTGAATACAAACCGGCTCATGTACGGTGACCACAGCGTGGTGTTCCGGTTCAGGGCTTCCAGCTCGGCCGGGTCATTGCTGATGGTGCCGTCAGCCGTGAGGTTGGTCCAGCGGTTTCCGCTGGCCATGAGGTCGATCATGTTCCGGGAGTGGTATTTGCTGGTAGAGGTATATTCTATTTTGTTGGCATTGTAAATGTCGTTGCCATAGCTCCAGTTGAAAATGGCCGAGAGGTCGAAGTCACGGAAGCGCCCGCTCAGGTTGAAGCCGCCTGTATGTTTGGGGTTGGCGTTGCCTATAACGGTACGGTCGGAAACGTTCACCACGTTATCGCCTTCGGTGATGTTTTTCAGCTTCATGCTGCCGGGACGCAGGGTACCTACTACAGACGAGGCATCGGGTACGCCGTCTTTGAGGATCCACCGGCCGGTGGCTGCGTCAAAGCCGGTGAAGTCGGAAACCTCGTACCGGCCGTCGCTGAGATAGCCGTACATTTCGCCCACCGATCCGCCGCTGGCTATCCAGTAATCGGCACCGATCTCGGTAGAAGCCCAGCCCGATTCCCCGTAGAAGTTCTCCATAAGGCCGAGTGACATGATCTTGTTCCGGTTGAAGCTGATATTGGCGCCGATATTCAGTTCAAAGTCTTTCTTTTTAACGGCCACGCCGTTTACGGTAAATTCAATCCCGCGGTTACGGGTCTCGCCCATGTTCCGGTACTGGTTGTCGTAGCCCGTGCCCGGGGTAGGGAAGAGAATGAGCAGGTCTTTGGTAGAGTTGACGTAGGCGTCAATAGTACCGTTCAGCCGGTCGTTTAGGGCGGCAAAGTCGATACCGATGTTCCGGGTAATGGTGGTTTCCCACTTCAGATCAGGGTTAGCCATGGTTTTGGAGGCAGCCCAGAAGCTGTTGAAGCCGTTGACCCAGGTGGTGGTGCTCACGTTAAAGGTCTGGGCCATTTGCCCGGCAGGAATGTTGTTATTACCGGCCGTACCGTAGCTGAGCCGCAGCTTCAGGTCGTCGAGCCAGCCGGCTGCCGGCGCCATGAAGGGCTCAGCCGAGATGCGCCATGCGGCAGCCAGGGAAGGGAAGTACCCCCAGCGGTTGCCTTCTGAGAATTTCGAGGAGCCGTCGGCGCGGAAAGTGGCCGTCAGCAGGTATTTGCTTTGATAATCGTAATTGGCACGCCCGAAGAAAGAAAACAGCTTTTCGTCGGGGCTCAGGTAATTTTCAACAGAGTTGGCATTGCCCTGTGACGACAGCTTCGTAGCGTCATCAAAGGTGAAGGTTTTAGGGAAACCGTGTACGATGGAGGTAAAGACCTCGCGGGTGGTCAGGATGTATTCCTGCCCGGCCAGTACATTAAGCTTGTGACCGTTGCCCAGCAGCCGGTTGAAGTCATAGCTCAGCGTATTGGTATTTCTTAGCGACTGGCGGGCCTGCTTTTCAAACGAAATGGCGGGCAAGCCCTGGTTTTCAGCCGAAGGCACGTTGTTTACGTAGTAGGTGGTGGTACCGTAAAAGCGGTTGTCGGTATTGCGGTAATCGTCGAGGCCGCCTTCTACCTTCAGGGTCATGGCCGGGAGGAGGTTCCAGGCAATGCTTCCGTTCAGGGTATAGTTTTTCCGTTGCTGGTAGCGGTCGTTATCGGTGAGCGACTGGATCGGGCTGAAGAGGTTGAAGCCCTCATCGGTATCGTCTGAGCCCGTAAGGCCTGCTACCGGTACCGGCGGGTAAATCATGGCAAATTTCAGGCGCGAGTCGGCCGAAGAATAAGCATTCTGCTCGTTGGTGCCGCCGCCGTCAATGCGGGTGTCGGAATACCGGAGGGAGAGGTCGAGCACCACATTTTTATAGGGACGGTTGTTGATCCGGAAGGTGAGGTTATCCCGCTGGAAGCCCGACAGCTGCATAATGGCCTTATCGCGGATGTTGTTGTAGCTCACCGTGTACCGGGTCTTTTCACTTCCGCCATTAATGCTCAGGTTGTTATTGAACATGTAACCGGTACGGCCGAAAGTTTGTTCCTGCCAGTTGTTG
Organism: Leadbetterella sp. DM7; assembly: GCF_040829825.2. Lineage (NCBI taxonomy): Bacteria > Pseudomonadati > Bacteroidota > Cytophagia > Cytophagales > Leadbetterellaceae > Leadbetterella > Leadbetterella sp. DM7. The sequence continues at coordinate 279,868 of NZ_JBFOLH020000004.1, forward strand.
GGCGTTACTTCGCGGTAGAGGTCCATATCCTGGAAATTACCGAAATACCGGGTGTAGGTGGTAAGGCTGTTGTCGAGCAGCGCCCTTTCGTATTGCCACAGGGCGTAGTCGTAAGGGTCAAGCACATCCAGCTGGTTGGCCAGCTTCCGGAAACCGCCGTAGCTGTTGAAGCTGACGCTTACTTTGCCGGCTTTGCCGCTTTTGGTATTGATAATGATTACCCCGTTGGCGCCCCGGGCTCCGTAAATAGCGGTAGAGGAAGCGTCTTTCAGCACATCAATGGATTCAATATCGGCCGGTGCAATGTCAGAAATCGAGGCCACCGGGAATCCGTCAACGATAAACAGCGGGGTATTATCGCCGGTGATGGAGCCGCCACCCCGTACCCGTATCCGCATTTCGGCATCGGGAGAACCTTCTGTGGTAGAAATCTGTACCCCGGCCAGGCGCCCGGCAATGGCTTCCATCGGGGAAGCCACCGGGATGCTGTTAAGCTTATCGCTGCCGATAGAGGCCACCGAGCCGGTCAGGTCTTTCTTACGTACGCTTCCGTAACCGATCGATACCACTACCTCGTTCAGGGTGTTTTCGTCGTTTTCCAGGGTTACATCCACTACTGACCTGCCGTTAACGGCTATTTCCTGTGTTTTCATTCCGAGGAAGGAGAACACCAGGACGGCTTTTGAAGAAGCGGCGATCTGGTATTTGCCGTCGGCATTGGTGGCCGTAGCGGTGGTTCCCCCTTTTACCCGGACGGTTACCCCGGGCAGGGTTTCATTATCGGCCCCCGTTACTGTTCCGCTGACCCCCGACTGGGAGAAAGCGGAATAGGAAAAGAGTACCGCAAAGAGCAAAAGCCATTGCGACACCGGGTTCTTAAAGGAGATACATTTACTCATACATGTAAGGTTAAATTGCTTTGTTATTTTTTACAATGAAGCGGGAGTCCAGTCCCCGAAAATTTTTGCCAGGGTGTAATCGGCGGCCTGTTCTGCGGTGAGCTGCCGGGCCCACGCCACCCGCTCAGCCGTATCACTGCCTGCACCGGTGTTACCCAACTCGGCATAGTAAGCGGTTTTTTCATTGGCCGGGTTCCGCCAGTTGTCCCAGCCTTCTTTCCGGATCACCGGCCCCAGGTCGCATTGGAGGAAAACCACGCGGGAGAAAGGCCGCCAGGGCCGGCCCAGGAAGTGGGTTTCAGCTGCTTCGCCGGTGATTTTGCAGTTTTTGAAAACATAGCCGTAGGGCCTCCATTGGTAGGTAGAGGCTGCGGTGATATAGCCTTTTCCTTTACAATGGATGGTGCAATTTTCGAAAACGGCTATGGAGGGACCGAAAATGAAATCGACGGTTCCTTCAATATAGCAGTTTTTGTAGTACTGCCGGCTGTCTGGCCCGAATGTATACAGGGTGTCCTGGAAGCCCAGGAACCGGCAGTTTTCAAAAACTGATTTGTCACTTTTGATCCAGAGGGCCACCGCCTGGCCTACGGGCCCTGCCGTATTCTGAAACGTGATATTTTTAGCGGAGAAGCCTTCACCGAAAGCATAGAACGATGCCGAACCAGTGGTGCCTGTTTCTTCCCCGAAAATATTCTTCTTCGTAGCAAAATCATCAAAGGTGAGAACCGTATTTTCCGGGCTTTCGCCGATCAGCACCACGTTGGTCTTGGACCCGGCCAGAACGATCTTCTCCTTATAAACACCCCGCTTAATGAAGATGGTGGTGGTGTTTTTCCGGAAGTCAGGTACGGCATTAATGGCTTCCTGCACCGTTCTGAACTGCCCGGAGCCGTCAGCTGCCACTACGAAGTCGTAGGGTTGTGCCGCTGCCTGCCGGGTAAAGACAAGCAGGAAGATGCAGATCAGATGTCCCATTTTTGCTTCCATTTCGGGTATTCACGGGTTAAAAGTTTTTCGGCGTAATTTCCGTAATAAGAATAGCCCACCCTTCTTTCCTGTTCTATGTCTTTCAGGTCGGCTTTGGGCTGACTGTCGCGCCCGGTAAAGAAAGGCCGGTTGGTTTCCAGGTCATAAAACCGGGCCCAGATCACTTTGCCGGGAGAAGGGAAAATAACCCGGTCAATGGCTTTGCCGTTTTCGTCGCGAACCAGCCGGGTATCCATATCCCGGATTTTCGCTTTTTCAAACCAGGCTACGGCTGCATTTACGGCTTTCCTGATTTCGGGACCCGGATTTTCAATACCCATCAGGAACCGTACGATACCCACGCTTTCGGAACCGCTCAGCGAGGGGAGCTCAAAAGCCCGTGCTTTGGCCGGCAGGAAGGTGTCGCGGTCGTGCTGGGCACACCATACGGTGAGGGTTCCGTTCTGGATGTACTGGCATTTCAGGATGCATTGTACGCCCCGGTCAATGGCTTTTTGAGCTGCTTGTGCCTGACGGGGCTGCAGAGTGGCAAATCCGTCTTGCCGGCCGGCCACTTCCCGCATCACTTCCAATACACAAACCATAGCATTGTCATTAAAGGTAATGTGTTTCCGGTAGCCGGTGGTATCCGGGAAAAACTGTCCCCAGCCGCCTGAAGGATATTGGGCCTTCAGCAGGTAGTCTACACCCCTTTCTACTGCCGCCAGGTATTTTGTATTGCCGGTACGGGTATAGGCTTCTGCCAGGTAGTTGATCTCGCGGGTAGTGGCCTGGTCGTCTATGGTGGTATCTGACTTCTTCCTGTCGTTTTGTATCTTATCTTTTTGCTCTTTTGTGAGCTCTTTCCCGTAATTAATGGGGTCACCGCCGGGCTGTGGCCAGCCGCCGTTTTCGCGCTGGTAGACCAGTATTCTTTCCGCTACGGCGTCCGTTTTTTCCTGAGCGGGAACATCGTTGTAACCGGTTGCTCTGAAAAGTACAATAAAAACATATATCAAAGGTATGTTCATCTGGCTTGAAACAGGTGGTTTGCAGAGGCAAGAATGCTGTAGTAAATTGAAATAAACAAAGAACTTATTGGTTTTTTTAACGGCAACGTTATCGGTAACGTTGCCGATTTGATAATACGGGAAAGGGAAACACCCCGTTTTTGCCGGAAACGGTTTTTTTGTGAACCTGCAGGGCCCTGAAGTGAAAAGCGTATTATTACTTTTAAATATTGAAATAGTACAATTTTGTTATTTTTTTGCCTTTTTCGGAAACGTTCCCGTAATTATTTTGGTGGTTTTATTCTTTTATTACCTTATTTTCTTTCTATTATTAAAATCGGAATTGTTCCGGTGCTTTCCATAACGAAGCTTTTGCAGGCAGTTGAACATAGTATATATATGAAAAAAACATTCTTCTTCTTCTTTTTACTCCTGGCAGCACCGGCAGCCTTTGCCCAGCAGCCTTATTCGGTTCAGATGGCCGATTCGTTTATGAAAGCCCATCCTGATTCCATCCGGGTAGCTGAAACCAGGCCGGCCCGTTGGGATTATGAGCAGGGACTTATGCTGAAAGCCCTGGAAAAAGTGTGGGTGAAGACGGGAGATGCCCGGTACTTTAACTATATCAAAAAGGAAACAGACCTGTATGTAAAGGAAGACGGCAGCATAGCTACCTACAAATACGACGATTTTAACCTCGATAATGTTCCGCCGGGAAGAGCGCTGCTGATGTTGTACCAGCAGTCGTTGCCGAAGAAAGAAAAGTACAGGCAGGCAGCTGACCTGCTCTGGAAACAGCTGGAGAACCAGCCGAAGACCCGGGAAGGCGGATACTGGCACAAGAAACGTTATCCCAACCAGATGTGGCTTGACGGCCTGTTCATGGCCGAGCCTTTTGCTGCTGAATACAGCCGGGTTTTTAACCGGCCCGAACATTTCGACGATATCTTCCGGCAGTTTGAGCTGATTGAAAAACATGCGGCAGACCCTAAAACCGGGCTGATATACCATGCTTACGATGAAAGCCGTGAGCAGGCCTGGGCCGATAAGAAAACGGGCGTTTCGCCGCATTTCTGGGGCAGGGCAATGGGCTGGTATGCCATGGCCCTGGTGGATGTGCTCGATTATTTCCCGGCAGAGCACCCGAAGAGAAACGAGCTGGTAAAATACCTGCAACGCCTGGCCCCGGTCATTGCCCGTTACCAGGACAGCGCATCAGGCGTATGGTACCAGATCCTGGATTTACCCCAAAGAAAAGGTAACTACCGGGAAGCTTCTGTTTCGGGCATGTTTGTGTATACCCTGGCCAAGGCCGTCCGCATGGGGTATATCCCGGCGAAATACCTGGAAAATGCCCGGAAAGGCTATGAAGGGATGCTGAGAGAATTTATAGAGAAAGAAAAAGACGGTAGCCTGAGCCTGAACCGTACGGTGAGCGTGGGCGGACTGGGCGGTAACCCCTACCGCGACGGCAGCTTTGACTATTACATCAGCGAGCCCGTGCGGAAGAATGACCTGAAAGGCCTCGGACCCTTCATCTTTGCCAGCCTGGAAATCGAAGCAGCCGCTGAAAGGCAGGCGCTGAAGCCCAAAACAGTGGCGCTCGATTACTACTTTAACCGGGAATTCCGGAAAGATCTGAACGGGAATACCGAGCAGTTTCACTACACCTGGGAAGACCGGATGCACTCGGGATTCTGGATCTGGGGACAGGTGCTGAATGACCTGGGCGCAAAAACCACCGCGCTCCGGGAGGCTCCCTCTGCCGGGAACCTGAAAAATGCGCAGGTCTATGTTATCGTGGATCCGGATACGCCCAAAGAAACTGCCGCTCCCAATTATATAGGGGCGGAACATATTAAAACCATCCGGGAATGGGTCAGGAACGGGGGAACGCTGGTGCTGCTGGCCAATGACACCTCCAATTGTGAGATCCCGCGCTTTAATGAGCTGGCCGGGGCCTTTGGCATCCGTTTCACCGATAAGAATATCAATTTTATTCCTGACGGGAAAGATTACGAAAAGGCGGCGGTATACATTGAACCGGGCAATGAGGTCTTCGGGAATACCCGTAAAGTATATGCCAAGGAGATCGTAACCCTGGATGTCACCCCGCCGGCCAGGGCGCTGGTGAAGAAAGGAGAAGATAGTGTGATGGCTGTTTCGGCTTATGGCAAAGGCCGGGTTTTTGTCATCGGCGACCCCTGGCTGTACAATGAATATGTAGACGGCCGCATCATTGGTCCTGAGTTTGAGAACATGCAGGCCCTGCGTGACCTGAGCCACTGGATGCTGAAGTAGGTCTGAAAACGTTACCGAAAACGATTGCGTAGATTTATCAGTCAAAAAGCTACCGGACCGCGATTTAATTCCTGAAATTTGAATAATTTATACGTCGATGAAATTAATAGTAAGCTTTATTCTCCTGTTTATGAACGTACCGGGTACTCCGCAGCAAGAAGTGGAGCAAGCAACAGAACAGCTCAGGGTGCTGATGATCACCCCCAATCAGAAAGGTCTGGAAAACATTACCCATGAAGAGCTCAGCTACGGGCACTCCGGCGGCAAGGTGGAGTCGCGGAAAGAATTTATTGAAACGCTGGTCAGCGGCCGGTCCGATTTCCGGAAGATAACGTTAAAAGACCAGAAAATAACCGTGGCCGGTACTACGGCGGTGGTCAGGCATACCCTGGAAGCCGATACCTTTGACGGCGGGGTGGCCGGCTCTATCCGGCTGCACATTGTTTTGGTGTGGGTCAAAGAAAAAGCAGGCTGGAAGCTCCTGGCCCGCCAGGCCGTAAAACTACCGTAAACGCATGAATGTACTATCAGGAAAACTTCTGTCGGATAACCCGCAGTGGCTCACCGGTCCGGTGCCGGCAGAGAAACTTTTGAACCTGCCGGAAAAAGTATTGCAGTTCGGTACGGGCGTATTGCTCCGGGCATTGCCTGACTTTATCATTGACCAGGCCAATAAGGCGGGTATCTTTAACGGCCGGATCGTCATTGTAAAAAGTACCGGCCAGGGCGGAACCGATGCCTTTGCCGGACAGGATAACCTGTATACCGTTTGTGTGCGGGGAATTGCGGGAGACCGCCTGGTGAAAGAAAATGTGATCAATACGGCTGTGAGCCGGGTGCTGGCTGCTGCGGTGCAGTGGGAAGAGATCCTGGCCTTTGCCGAAAGTGAATCGCTGGAAGTAGTGATCTCCAACACCACTGAAGTGGGCATTGTGCCCGTGGAAGAACGGGTTTCCGGGGGTGTACCGGCCTCTTTCCCCGGCAAGCTTCTGGCTGTGCTGTATCACAGGTACCGGCATTACGGGGGAGATGAAAACCGGGGACTGGTGATTGTGCCCACCGAGCTCATCAGCGACAACGGCGACAAGCTGAAAAAGATCATCCTGGACCTGGCCCGTTTTAACGGCCTGGACGACGCCTTCCTGTCGTGGCTGGAAAAGCACAATACATTCTGCAACTCACTGGTTGACCGGATCGTGCCGGGAGCGCCCAAAGGAGAGCTGGCCGAAGAGATCCGGCGTGACCTGCCTTATGAAGACCCGCTTTGCATCATGTCGGAGCCGTACACGCTCTGGGCCATCTCAGGCAATGAAAAAGTGGCGGAAAAGCTGAGCTTTGTGCAGGTAGGTGCCGGTGCTTTTGTAGAGCCTGATATCACCCGTTTCAAGGAGCTTAAGCTGCGCCTTCTGAACGGTACGCACACACTGACCTGCGGCCTGGCTTACCTGGCCGGGTTTGCCACTGTCAAAGAAGCCATGAACGATGCGGACTTTTCCGCTTTCCTGGGCGAGCTGATGTTTAAGGAGATTGTGCCGTCTATTCCCTATGAATTGAGCAGGGAAGAAAGTGAAGCTTTCGGCAGGCAGGTGATTGACCGGTTTAAAAACCCGTTTATTGAGCATTTCTGGATAAATATCACCCTTAATTATACGCAGAAAATAGAAATGCGCGTGGTATCTTTGCTACAGGAATATTACCGGAAGAACGGGGCCGTTCCGAAATACATGGCAGCCGGACTGGCAGCGTATATCCGTTTCATGAAGCCGGCCGGTGCGCCGGCAGAACGCGATGGCCGCCACTACGGAGAGTTTAACGGAACAAGGTACCTGCTCCAGGACCAACAGGCGGGGGTGTTTGAACAATTGTATAAGGAAAAGCCGTTGGCCGGCAGCGTACTGGGCCGCACCGACTTCTGGGGTACCGACCTGCGGGAGATAAAAGGACTGGAGGAGGCCGTAGCGGCAAGCCTCGATGTGCTGAATCGCCACGGGGCGCGGTACCTGATCAGGCAGGTCATTAATTAATTGGGCAAATACAATGAAAAGAAGAGTTCTGAAGGTTCACCCCGGTGATAACGTCATCGTAGCACTGACCGACCTGAAAGCCGGGGAAGAGATCACCTTTGAAGGGAAAGTGTTTACACTTCGGTCGGATATTGACGCAAAGCACAAATTTGCGGAGAGAAGATTTGAAGCGGGTGACGAGATCATCATGTACGGCGTGCTGGTAGGCAAGGCCCAGGCGGTAATTGAAGAAGGAGAGTGGATCAACGTGTTCAATGTGAAGCACGCATCGGCCGATTTTACAGTGGGCGAACGGAAAACCGACTGGCAAAAGCCCGATACCTCGCGGTTTGAAGGCCGTACCTTCATGGGCTATCACCGGGCCAACGGCTCGGTGGGTACGGGGAACTACTGGATTGTTCTCCCGATGGTCTTTTGCGAGAACCGGAACCTGGAGGTGATGAAAAATGCCCTGACCGACCAGCTGGGCTATGCCCGGCACGATAAATATCACCGGCAGACCGAGCAGCTGATCGACCTTTACCGGGCCGGTAAAACCGTGGAGGAAATCCTGAATGCCGACGTGGCCCCTTCCGGCAATACAGATGCGGCCCAGCGGATCTTCCCCCATGTAGACGGGGTGAAATTCTTGGTGCATGACATGGGTTGCGGCGGAACACGCCAGGATGCACAGGCGCTTTGCGGCCTGCTGGCCGGATACGTTACCCACCCGAACGTGGCAGGGGCTACCGTGCTGAGCCTGGGCTGCCAGAATGCCCAGTACGCCATGCTGCAGGAAGAAATAGAAAAAAGAGGCGGCGCCCATAAGCCGGTGCTCTTTTTTGAACAGCAGGAAATGGGAACAGAAGAAGCCCTGGTCAGCGCGGCCATTAAAGAAACATTTGCCGGACTGATTGAAGCCAATAAAATTACCCGTCAGCCCGCCCCGCTTTCCAAGCTGGTGATCGGGCTGGAATGCGGCGGATCAGACGGCTTTTCCGGCATTTCCGCCAACCCGGCCATCGGTTACACCTCTGACCTGGTGGTGGCGCTCGGCGGCTCGGTGATCCTGGCTGAATTCCCTGAGCTGTGCGGGGTAGAGCAGGAAATGAGCAACCGCTGCGTGACCGAAGAGCTGGCCAAAAAATTCAATCACCTGATGACCGTCTATAACCGGCGGGCGGAAGAGGTAGGCTCGGGATTCTACATGAATCCTTCGCCCGGTAACATCAAAGACGGCCTGATCACCGATGCCATCAAGTCGGCCGGAGCGGCCAAAAAAGCCGGTACCTCGCCCGTGACCGATGTACTCGATTACCCGGAAAAAGTGACCCGGCCCGGCCTTACGCTGCTTTGCACGCCGGGAAATGATGTGGAGTCGACCACGGCAGAAGTAGGCTCAGGGGCCAATATTGTGCTGTTTACCACCGGCCTGGGTACGCCTACGGGTAACCCCATTGTTCCGGTGATCAAGCTGGCCACCAATACCAAACTTTTCCGGAAAATGCCGGATATTATCGATATCAATACGGGTACGATTATAGAAGGGGAAGAAACCATTGAAGAAGCCGGTGAGCGCATCCTCGATCATGTGATCCGGGTAGCAAGCGGTGAAACAGAAGCCTTTTCAGTTAAAAATACCCAGGAAGACTTTATTCCGTGGAAACGGGGGGTGTCTTTGTAATTTTTAGTGGGGTTCTCGACTTCGCCCGGTTCTCGACTTCGCTCGGTTCTCGACTTCGCTCGAACTGACAAGTGGCGACGGTTCCTGTCAGTTCGAGCGAAGTCGAGAACCCCCTCTGTAAGAAGCCTTATCACCGTCACTTCGAGCTTTTCGAAGGGTACGGTTAAATCGTATAAAAATGAAAAAATTTCTTGACGAAAACTTCCTGTTAACCAATAAGACGTCGGAAACTCTTTACCATGAGTTTGCAAAGGCGATGCCGGTCATCGATTACCACAACCATCTTCCGCCGGACCAGATTGCCAACGATACCAACTTTGACAACATAAGCCAGGCCTGGTTATACGGCGATCACTACAAGTGGCGGGCTATGCGAACCAACGGTATCGATGAGTCGTATTGCACGGGTAACCGGAGTGACGAAGAGAAATTTCAGAAATGGGCAGAAACCGTTCCTTATACGTTGCGAAACCCTTTATACCACTGGACCCACCTCGAGCTCCAGCGCTATTTCGGGATCGGTGAGGTGCTGAACGGGAAGTCTGCCCCGGACATCTACAAGCGTTCTTCAGAGCTGCTCCGGGAGAAAGATTTCTCCTGCCGGAACCTGCTGAAAAAGATGAACGTAAAAGTGGTCTGTACCACAGATGACCCGCTCGACTCCCTCGAGCACCACAAGGCCTACGCTGCGGAAGGAAATGAGCTGAAAATGCTGCCCACCTTCCGCCCCGATAAATTTATCCTGATCGATAACCCGGACTTCCTGTCTTACCTGGAAAGGCTGGGTGCTATCGTTGGGTTCGGGATCGATTCGTTTGAGACCATCAAAAAAGCGCTGGCGCAGCGGGCCCGTGATTTTGCCGCCCTGGGCTGCCGCCTGTCTGACCACGGGCTGGAGCAGATCTTTGCCATTGATTTTACGGAAGAAGGGGCCGATAAGGCCGTGAAGAAGGTGCGGGCCGGGCAGTCGTTGAGCACGGCTGAGGCGCTTGAATACAAATCGGCTATCCTGCACGCGCTGGGCGTCATGTACGCTGAGCTGGGCTGGACCCAGCAGTTTCACCTGGGCGCCCTGCGCAATAACAACCGCCGGGCCATGCGCCAGCTGGGGCCCGATACCGGCTGGGACAGCATCGGCGATTTCCCGCAGGCTGCAGCCCTCTCGCGCTTCCTCGGGAAGCTGGACGAATACAACCAGCTGGCCAAAACGGTAATCTATAACCTGAACCCCGCCGATAACGAGATGATCGCCACCATGATCGGGAACTTTAACGACGGCTCGGTAGCCGGTAAGGTACAGTTTGGCTCGGGCTGGTGGTTCCTGGACCAGAAAGACGGTATGACCCGGCAGATCAACGCACTGTCGAACATGGGGCTGCTTTCGCGCTTCATCGGCATGCTGACAGACTCCCGGAGCTTCCTTTCCTTCCCGCGCCATGAATACTTCCGGAGAATCCTGTGCAATATCCTGGGCGAAGACATTGAAAACGGGGAACTGCCCGACGACCTGGCCTGGACGGGTGAGGTGGTACAGAATATCTGCTACAACAATGCTTCCCGGTTTTTTAATTTTTAAGGTATGGTACTGACATTCGGTGAAATTTTACTGAGGCTTTCGCCGAAATTGGGCGGAACCTGGATCCGTGAGGCATCGTTTCCCGTTTTTGTAGGCGGCGCCGAGCTGAATGTGGCCACGGCGCTGGCCAACTGGCAGATTCCGGTGGCCTATTGTTCGGCCATGCCCGATAACGCGCTTTCCAGGGAGATCGAAACCTATCTCGGGGAAAAAAACATACGTACCGGGAAGCTCATCTGGTCAGGTGACCGCATCGGTATCTATATGCTGCCCCAGGGGGCCGACCTGAAGAACGCCGGCGTGATCTATGACCGGGCGCATTCGTCATTTTCTGCATTGAAGAAAGGAGATATTGCCTGGGATGCCCTGTTTGAAGGAGTTAGGTACTTCCACCTGAGCGCGATCAGCCCGGCATTGAACGGGGAAGTGGCCGCTTTGTGCACTGAAGCGGCCCGTCAGGCAACTTTGCGGGGGATCACCGTAACCTTTGACCTGAATTACCGGTCTAAGTTATGGAAATACGGGAAAGCCCCGGCAGAAATTGTCCCGGAGATCGTACAATACTGTGACGTGATCATGGGGAATATCTGGGCGGCACATACGCTGCTCGGAACGGATATCGACCCGGAAGTAGCAGAAAACCGGGCCGGTAAAGAAGACTATTTACAACAGGCAAGGCTGACATCGGGGCAGATTATGGAGAAGTTCCCGAAAGTGAAGGCCGTGGCCAATACTTTCCGCTTCGATGCAGGCCGGGAAGGGATAAATTATTACGCGACTTGGCTTTCCGGCGGAGATTTCGTAGTTTCGAAAGAATTTGATACCGACAGGGTGGTAGATAAGGTGGGCAGCGGCGATTGTTTTATGGCCGGGCTGCTCTACGGGCTTTACCGGAACCTGGATGCCCGGTCTACCGTTAATTTTGCCGCCTCCGCCGCATTCGGAAAGCTCCGCGAGTACGGAGATGCTTCGGGCCAGACCGTTACAGATGTTTTAACACGAATAGAGCAATGACTTTAACCGAAATTTTACTGGCCCACCCGCTGGTGCCTGTTTTTTACCATGCTGATCCGGAAACGTGCAAACAGGTGCTCCAGGCCTCGTATGACGGCGGTGTACGGGTATTTGAATTCACTAACCGGGGCGAAAATGCACTGGAAGTGTTTGGTGAGCTGGTCAGCTATGCGGGAAAAAACTGCCCCGGTCTGCTGACAGGTATCGGCACCATTGCTACCGGTGAATCGGCGCAGCAGTTCATTGATGCGGGGGCAGCCTTTGTAGTGCAACCCTTCACTACGCCTGAAGTAGGGGAGGTGTGCCGTAAAAACGGCATCCCGTGGATTCCCGGCACCATGACGGTCACCGAGATTCAGCAGGCCACCGTTCTGGGAGCAGAAATGGTAAAAATATTCCCGGGTAATGTACTGGGCTCCGCGTATATCAAGGCACTGCGGGGGCCTATGCCGCGTGTTAAGCTTATGGTGACCGGTGGCGTGGAACCTACCGAGGCCAGCCTTCATGAATGGTTCTCGGCCGGTGCAAACGCCGTAGGCCTGGGATCACAGTTGTTCAAGAATACCGGGCAGCCTGAAAGAATTACCCAAACCCTGACGCAACTTTTTGAATGGACAAAATCAAACCTTAACCTTACATAAGAATATGGAAAAAACCATCGGAAAGTACCGTTGGACCATCTGTGCGTTGCTGTTTTTTGCCACCACGGTCAATTACCTCGACAGGCAGGTCCTGAGCTTATTGAAACCCCAGCTGGAAGAGATCTTCGGATGGTCTAACAGCGATTACGCCAATATAGCCGCCGTATTCCAGTTTACCTATGCCATTTCCATGCTGTTTGCCGGTCGCCTGGTAGATAAGCTGGGCACCAAATGGGGCTATGCCCTGGCCATCATAATCTGGTCGGTGGGTGCGGTGATTCATGCGTATGCTATTCCTATCGGAGAAAGCATGTCGGCCCTGCTGGGATGGACGGGCATTACGGCATTTTCGGTGTCGGTAGTAGGCTTTATGTTTTCACGGGCGGTGCTGGCCTTCGGTGAGGCAGGAAACTTTCCTGCGGCCATAAAGGCTACAGCCGAGTATTTTCCTAAAAAGGAACGTTCTTTTGCTACCGGTATTTTTAACTCCGGAGCCAATGTGGGTGCCGTGCTGGCCCCGCTTTCCGTTCCCTGGATCGAGTCACACTGGGGTTGGGAGGCCTCTTTCCTGATCGTGGGGGGGATCGGGTTCTTATGGCTGATCTTCTGGTGGATATTCTATGAAAAACCCGCGAAGCAGCATCGTCTTTCGGCAGAAGAGCTGGCCTATATCAATTCAGACGTAATGGAAGAGGTGGAAAACGCCGGGGGAGAAGAGAAGGTCAGCTGGTTCCGGCTCCTGACGTTTCCCCAGACCTGGTCATTTGCTTTCGGAAAATTCCTGACCGACGGCGTCTGGTGGTTTTTCCTGTTCTGGCTGCCGGCCTACCTGAAAGACCAGTACAATATGGTGGGAGAAAGCATTATGCTTCCACTGGCCGTGCTGTACAGCATGACCATGATCGGAAGTGTGGGCGGAGGGTATTTCCCGACGTATTTTATCAACAAAGGCTATACCCCTTACGACGGCCGGATGCGGGCCATGCTGGCCATTGCGGTTATCCCGCTGGTGGTGCTGCTGGCCCAGCCGCTGGGCGGTATCAGCTACTGGATCCCCGTGCTGCTGATCGGCGTGGGCGCATCGGCGCACCAGGCCTGGAGTGCCAATATTTTCACTACCGTATCCGACATGTTTCCTAAAAAGGCAGTAGGCTCGGTGGTGGGCATCGGCGGTATGGCGGGCGGCCTGGGCGGGGTGGTCATCACCAAGCTGGGCGGCGCTCTCTTCGACCATTACAAAGCCCTGGGGCACATTGAAACAGGCTATACCATAATGTTCACCATCTGTGCGGTGCTGTACCTGGTAGCCTGGACGATCATGAAAACGCTGGTTCCCCGGATGAAGCTTGTAGAATTATAAGCGGAGGCCCTGAAAAGGGCCTCCTGCATACCGGAATGAGGTTGTACCTGAAGTTCCGCTAAGGTGTTTAAAAAGGAGTGGCTCGCCGTTACGGCAAACGGCCGGTTCTTTTCAGGCACCTTTATTTTCTTTTATTTTCAGGTTGCGGAAGGCTACACTCTTATACCATTTCTGTAAGCCTATCCGGCCTTTGGTGGCCTTCCCGAAATCCGGGAAATAATTAAAGCTGCTGGCCGCGATCATTTCCTTCCAGCTTTCGCCGGTCATATCCTGCTCAGCGGTAAGCAGGCCGTTCAGGTAGAACTGCACCTTGCCGTTTTGCTGCACGATGCGCCCCTGGTTCCACTCTCCGGCGGGCCGGGCAGGTACAGGATTCTTTTGTTCGGTAAAACCGTAAAGGCAGCCGGCTCTTTTCTTTAAATTAACGGCATAGTCGGGGTGAAGGCTGTCTAAAAGCTGGTACTCCGGTCCCGAAGCCCAGGCCGTTGGAATGTCCTTGCGTTCCACCACGTTGATGAATACGCCGCTGTTGCCTTCTTCCGAGATTTTCCATTCGAACCTGAAATCGTAATTTTCAAATTCCTTGTCGGTCACGAGGTCTTCGTGCTCCACGCGTGCGCTGTCAGACCGGTACATCAGCTCGCCGTTTTCCACTTTCCAGGCAGAGGGCTTGTTTCCCTCGTTATACAGGTGCCAGCCGCTCAGTGATTGACCGTCAAAGAGAAGCTCCCAGCCTTCTTTCTGTTCTTCCGGAGTGAGCTGGTTGGGTAAGTCGGAACCCCGGGAGCAACTGCACAGCAAAGCCACTGAAAAAGTAAGGAAAGCTCCTGAAAATAAATTTTTTAGCATAATAGTAATAAGATTGATGCCCCTAATATCTGCATTTGCTGCATTATGCAGGTACAAAATCCCGGTTTATTTTATCAGCTGCAATAACCCGGTAAAAAATAGAATGATGTTAAATGCTAGTTTACAGTTGGTTAATAAATGAAATGGCATTAACTTTAAGAAAAATAACGTAACTATGAAAAGATATATTCTTCTGTTATGCCTTGTGTGGGCGGCCATTCCGGTTGTGAGCGCCCAGGACAACCCTTTGGGTATGAAAGGGGCGAAGCCGGAGAGTGCCTACACTTTTTCGTCTTCCATGACCTATGAAATGACCACTACCACCCGTAAAGGCAAGACCTCCCGCATGAGCAACAAATACTATTTCTCTCCGAAGGGTACTGCGGTAGGAATGGAATTCGGGGAGAGCAGCGAAAGTGGCAAAGCTGCGGCGGGCATTGATTTTATGATTATTGATATAGGCCAGGCCAAAATATTTACTTTTATGGAGAGCAAAATGGTAATTGGTATGGCCCTGCGGCCGGATAAGCTGAACGAGACTATCGAGAAAGAAAATGCGGCTATCCGGGTAACCAAAACGACAGAGGTCAAGACCATCATGGGCTATGAATGCGACGGCTATTCCGTAAAAAATGAAAAAGATAAGTCGGATGTGATGATGTGGGTTTCACGGAAACGGGTGGAATCGCTGGCCGGTTTGGGCACGCAGATGGCCCGGGCATTTGCGGGCTCAGGCAAAGGCGGGCAGACCAATTATTTTGCCTATAACGCCCACCCCGAACTGGCCAAAATGGCACAGGAAGGCCGGGGAATCCTGGGGTATACCACCCAATCAGAGAAAGGAGACGTAACAGAAATGGTGCTGACGGCCATTGAACCTAAAATTAATTATACATTTAAGGCAGGCGATTACAAATCCATGTTTTAACGGCCTGTAAAAAAGCATCTCCGGCATTTTTTTGCGGGGTGCTCTTCCGCAGGCTGACGGGGGTAGGGGTGTCCCCGGAAAAATACAAGAATAGCCTGTATTTTTTTGAAGTTTTATGGGAAATGTCAAATTTTATTGCTTATTTCGCACCCGAAAATCCCTATGAATCAAAACCGTAAGGATTTCAGTCAGAAAGTTTCATAAAAAAATAATATATGTCAATTGCATCGATAAGACCAGATGAGGTTTCTGCCATACTGCGTGAGCAGCTGGCCGGGGCAAGAACCGAAGCAGAATTAGAAGAGGTAGGCACCGTACTGCAGATAGGAGACGGTGTAGCCCGTATCTATGGCCTTTCAAAAGTACAACAGGGAGAATTGATCGCTTTTGAGAACGGTCTGAAAGGACTGGCGCTCAACCTGGAAGAAGATAACGTGGGGGTGGTTTTACTGGGAGATTCTTCCGATATCAAAGAAGGTGCTACGGCAAAACGTACCGGTGATATTGCTTCCATCAAAGTAGGGGAAGGCATTGTAGGCCGGGTGGTAAATACCCTGGCAGAACCTATCGACGGAAACGGCCCTATCCTGGGTGAAACTTTTGACATGCCGCTGGAAAGAAAAGCTCCGGGCGTAATTTACCGTCAGCCGGTAACTGAGCCCCTGCAAACCGGTCTCAAGGCTGTAGATGCCATGATTCCTATCGGGAGAGGCCAGCGTGAATTGGTGATCGGTGACCGCCAGACCGGTAAAACGGCGGTGTGTATCGATACCATCATTAACCAGAAAGAATTCTTCGACAAAGGAGAGCCCGTATATTGTATTTATGTAGCCTGCGGCCAGAAAGCATCTACCGTGAAGGCGGTAGAGCAGACCCTGCGCCGTTACGGTGCCATGGATTACACCGTGATCGTAGCCGCTAACGCTTCTGATCCTTCACCTATGCAGTTCTTTGCCCCGTTTACAGGTGCAGCCATCGGTGAGTATTTCCGTGATACCGGCCGTCCGGCACTGGTCGTGTACGATGACCTTTCCAAGCAGGCCGTTGCCTACCGTGAGGTCTCTCTGCTGCTTCGTCGCCCGCCAGGACGTGAGGCGTACCCCGGAGACGTATTCTACCTGCACTCGCGCCTGCTGGAACGTGCGGCGAAGATCAACGAGTCAGATGCCATTGCACAGGAAATGAATGACCTTCCGCCTTCTCTGAAAGGAAAAGTGAAAGGAGGCGGCTCATTAACCGCTCTTCCGATCATCGAAACCCAGGCGGGTGACGTGTCGGCCTATATTCCTACGAACGTGATCTCCATTACTGACGGCCAGATCTTCCTGGAATCTAACCTGTTCAACGCAGGTATCCGTCCGGCCATTAACGTGGGTATTTCGGTATCACGGGTAGGAGGTAACGCCCAGATCAAATCCATGAAGAAAGTAGCCGGTACCCTGAAGCTTGACCAGGCCCAGTTCCGTGAGCTGGAAGCATTTGCCAAGTTCGGTTCCGACCTGGATGCGGCTACCAAGCTGGTGATTGAGCGGGGTAAAAGAAACCAGGAGGTGCTGAAGCAGGGACAATACCAGCCGGTATCAGTAGGTGACCAGGTAGCTATTATCTACGGTTCAATCAACGGTATCATGGACACCGTTCCTGTCAATAAAGTAAAAGAATACGAGACCGAGTTCCTGTCGCTTCTGAATTCTACCAAACCGGAGATCGTTACCAATCTTTCTAAAGGTAAGCTGGAAAAAGAAGATACAGATTATATAGTTAAATTCGGAAAAGAGCTGGCGGAGAAATACGTCGGATAATCCCTTTCTGAAAGAATTTAAACCTATATTTTAAAAATGGCTTCATTAAAAGAAGTAAGAAACAGGATCGCTTCCGTAAACTCAACCATGCAGATCACCAAAGCAATGAAAATGGTGTCTGCCGCCAAGTTGAGAAGAGCACAGGAGAAGATCACCCAGTTAAGACCGTATTCACAGAAGCTGAATGAGCTGATCGCACAGGTGTCTGAAAACACCGAAGTGGGCGCATCCAGCCCCTATACCCAGGTAAGGGAAGTGAATAAAGTGCTGGTGGTTCTGGTGACTTCCGACAGGGGGCTCTGCGGTGCGTTTAACTCCAACATTATTAAAGCAGCCAATGCCTATATAGCGGAGAATTACGCCGCTCAGCAGTCCAAAGGAAACGTGACCCTGTTCACCCTGGGCAAGAAAGGCTTTGAGGCCTTCCAGAGAAGGGGAGCGGCGGTTAATCCTTCGTATACCGATATCTTCTCAAGATTGTCTTTTGAAACCGCTAAAACGGCGGCAGAAGGAATCATGGAGAGCTTTGCAGAGGGCCTGTACGATGAGGTAGTGCTGATCTATAACGAATTCAAGAACGTAGCCACGCAGATCGTCAGAACGGAAAGAATGCTTCCGTTGGTGAATGACGGTAAGCAGGAGGCTACTTCCAATATCGATTATATCTTTGAACCTTCTGAGGAAGAGATCCTGCTGGATCTCATTCCCAAGGCCATCAAGCTGCAACTGTTCAAGGCTGTGCTGGACTCTAACGCTGCTGAGCACGGTGCCCGGATGACCGCCATGGACAAGGCGACCGATAACGGTGGAGAGCTGCTGAAATCGCTTAAAATTGAGTATAACCGCTCGCGTCAGGCAGCCATTACCACCGAGATCCTCGAGATCGTAGGCGGTGCGGAAGCGTTAAAAAATTAAGCATAATCATTAAAGATAGAAAGGCCCTTACGAGGGCCTTTTTTTATGGGCGGGAGTTGGTCGGTAGTTGATTAGTGTCAAGTACGGAGGTTCAAGTGGGTCGGGGTCGAGTGTCGAATGTCGGGCAGCGGGTTCCGGGTGGCCGGATTAGCGGGATACCCACAAAAAAAAGAGGCAGCCGTCAGGCTGCCTCCTATTTTTCTGCCGGGGTGATCAGTTCTTAATCACTTTCCGGGTTTCTTTGAAGTCTCCTGAAGAGATCACCACGTTATACGCTCCGGGAACGTATTTCTTAAGGCTAACCTCAATAGCGGCACCCGCTTTGTAAGATTTGGTGAACACCAGCTGGTTCAGCTGATTGTAAATGTTAACGTCTACCTGTTCTGCTTTCAGATGAGCAGGAACCGAAACGTTCATCCTGTCGGCAGTAGGGTTAGGATACACCACCACGGCACTTGCGCCACCACCGGCTTTCTTCTCTATTTTAGCCGCTTTAGAGGCAGCTGAAGCACCCAGCGGGTTTTCTGCTTTAACGCGGTAGTAGAAAACAGATGCGGTATCGCTGCCAATCACATCGGTGAAGGTAGTAACGCTACGGCCTGTTTCTCCGACTTTCTTGAAATCACCGTCTGCTTTGTAGGCTCTTTCAATGATATATTTTTCCTCTTTATTGGAGTCGTCTACCCAGGTCAGCACCACGTCAGAGCCTGCCCATTTGGCCACTACCCCGTAAGGTGCATTCGGTATTGCCGAATAGTCTACGGTTACATAACCGTTCATGTAGGCATACTCAGACTCTCCGTAGATGTAGTTGCCGGCTTTTACCCGGTAAGTATATTTCTGGCCTTCCGACAGGTTCACGTGCTGAACCACATTCTGGCCGCTTTTTACAAATGCCAGGTTATTCCAGGTCTGACCGTCGTCAGTGCTAACGTCTACATAGTAATAGTCGGCGTCATCTCCGGCATGGGTCCAGCTGATGCCCAGCGCCCAGTTATCAAAATTATCTTTGTACGATACCCCGATCACATTGCTGGGGATAGATGCTTTACCGTACGTTTTTTCTTTCAGGTAAGCCCAGCCGCCCTGGATTCCTTTGTCGCTCCAGGAAAATACGGCGATATCTACAGGCTCGCTTTCTTCAAGACCGGTAACATCAAAGCTGGTTGCATAAGGATACGTAGATCCTATAATATGGTATTCGCTTTCCCATTGTCTTTTGATGGCAATGTAATACGAGTCACGGATATTCGACCGGCAGAGCTCGTCCTGTTCTGCGTTGGTCCAGGCAATGCTGATGCTGTTATTGGTTTTGCCTGATGCATGAAGATTCAGCGGGGCACCGGGCTGGCCATACGGCATAACCTGTACGCTGACCTGGTTGGAAGGAGTGCTTTCACCCAGCGAGTTTTGCGTATAGATGATGTAGGTGGTATGAACACCGGCCTGGGCATCAAGATCGTAATAAGAAGTTTCATAAGGGGGTACGGTCTCGTCTACAGAGTACCATGGGCCGCCGTAAGATTTACGGATAATGATATTTTTTACCGGTCCTTCAGGGTAGGTCCAGCTCAGGCCCACATACTGCGGACAGTTGTTTTCCAGCTTCAGCGTGGCGGCCGGTGGATACCCTTCAAGGGTAGTTCCGGTTTTTACGGTTTCCGGGCTGATGTTACCGCAACCTGCTGCACTGTCACAGGCCATTACGGTAGCCGTAATTTCGTAGTTGCCTCCCGGCTCAAGGGAGCTGAACGGGAAAGACAGGGAGGGGTTATTTCCTCTTAAGGACACCAGGGAGGTATTAAGCCCGGGGCCTTCAATCTTCACTTCTATTGCCTTTACGCCGGTAGTATCCTGAGGGGTCACCAATACCGAAAAGCTGGTTTTGGTAATGCTCTGAACATCTACCTGTGGGGCGGCCAATTGTGCGGAGGCTATATATCCGCTCAAAATCAAGAAAAAAGATAGTAATAATTTTCTCATGATCGAATTAGATTATGTTATTTAATGTATCACAAATATATGTAAAAGTGCGGTAGGAACTTGAAAAGTGGTATTAAAATATCTTTAAAAGTTATTATACGGTAAAATTATTTCAGTTGGGCGTTCATACGGATGATCCGGGCATGCGGCAATACATCGTGTACACGCACCAGCCGGGCGCCTTTGGTCAGGGCCAGTCCGTGCACATACAGCGAGTACGGCAGAGACTCTTCAGGCGTGATTTGAAGGAGCTTCCAGAGCATGGACTTGCGCGACATGCCCGCCAGCAGGGGGTAGTGGTCGTTCTGCAGCAGGTCGAGGTGCTGCAGCAGCCGGTAGTTTTCTTCCACGGTTTTCGAGAACCCGAAACCGGGATCCAGCAGGATGTCGGCTACTCCCTGGCTCCGGAGATAGGCGGCCTTCCGGAACAGCTTGTCCATCACCTCCGGCAGGAGGTTTTCGTAGTTGCCCGGGGTATGCATATCGGTCACCGAGCGGCCTGCCTGGTGCATAAGCAGGTAAACGGGTTTCCTTTCAATGATCAGCGGAAACATGCCGGCATCAAAATCCCCGCCCGAAATATCGTTGATCACGGCGGCCCCGGCGTCCAGCGCCTGCCGGGCTACCGGGGCCCGGAAGGTATCTACCGAAACAGGGGTGCCGGGAAAGCGGGCCCTCAGCTTCTCTACCGCCGGAATAACCCGGTCAAGTTCCTCATTTTCAGATACCTCTCCACTGTTCGGCCGGGTAGAATATCCCCCTACATCCAGCAGGTGCGCCCCTTCCCGGATCATCGCTTCAGCTTTTTTCAGAAACGTTTCCTGATTAGGATTAAATCTGCTATCTTTGTAAAATGAATCCGGCGTAACATTCAGGATTCCCATGATGAGAGGTTGATTTAAGCTCAGAATCTTACCACCGATATTTAATGTATTTTTCATAGTTTGCAAAAAAACTAAAAACTATTGAATTATATAAATGCCTAAGACCGAAACTGAATATTCAAGAATAATAACTCTTTGCTTTGAGATATTTTCAAAGAAGAATTTAGACTATGGTACGTCATGGAAAATATTGCGGCTTCCCTCCATTACCGATCAGATTTTTATTAAGGCCCAACGGGTACGGACCCTCCAGGAAAACGGGTTTTCCAGGGTAGACGAAGGGGAGGTTTCCGAGTTTATCGGGATCATCAATTATTGCATCATGGCGCTTATCCTCATGGCACAGGGGCCGGATGTGGAAGACGTCAGCGCGGCTTACCACGAAGAGGCCGACAAAGTGAAGGTTTTGCTGTTCGATAAAAATCACGATTACAACGAAGCCTGGCGGAGTATGCGGGTGAGCTCCATGACCGACATCATCCTGATGAAGCTCATGCGCATCAAGCAGATTGAGGATAACGGCGGAAAAACCCTGATCTCGGAAGGGATCAGGTCGGGGTACCAGGATATTATCAACTATTCGGTATTTTGTCTTATAAAACTGAAGCAGGAACAGGCTGCCCAACAATAAAAATATATGAAAATACTGGCGAACTTTTCACGTGTTATCGTTGGGATGTACCTTATTTTCTCAGGATTTCTGAAGGTAGTAGACCCTTACGGCACAGCACTGAAACTAAAAGAATACTTTGAAGTATTTGCTACAGACCTCCCGGCGCTGGGAGGCTTTTTTGAAGCGCTGAGCGCATCATCGGTCACTTTATCGGTGATTTTCTGCTGCCTTGAGCTGGTGATAGGGGTAGCATTGCTTTTCGGATTCAGGCTCCGTTTAACGGCATGGGCGGCCCTGCTGCTGATGACCTTTTTTACCTTCCTTACCTTTTATTCGGCGTACTTTAACCGGGTTACCGACTGCGGCTGCTTCGGTGAATTCCTGAAGCTGAAGCCCTGGGCTTCGTTCTGGAAAAACGTAGCCACCATGGTCCTGATCGTCATCCTGTTTATATACCGTAAAAAATTCAGTAACTCCGGCGCCGGCACTCCCGCCGTATTGCTGGCGGTCATTATTTCGGCGGGCATCGGCATCTACAGCCTGAGCTACCTGCCGGTTATAGACATGCTGCCTTATGCGGTGGGTAAAAGTATCCCGGAACAAATGAAGCGCCCTGACGTGGCACCGCAGATCCGGTACGAGTTCCTGGATAAATCAACAGGAGAAAGCATACCATCGGAAGAATACCTGATGGATACCCTTCGTTATACCTATAAGACCTCCACGGTATTGAATGAAGAAGCCATTAAACCGCTGATCACCGACTTCAGCGTGGTAGATACCTCCGGTGCCGAAGCCCTGGCCGATGTGCTGGAAGGGAAAGTGCTGGTGCTTATCCTGAAGTCTACGGCAGATATTGAAAACCTGGAATTTAAAAAATACCGTGAAGTAGCGGCTAAAGCAGGTAAAATGCAGATAAAACCGGTTATCCTTACCCCGGAAACAGGAATAGAAACTTACCTTAAAGCCAAAAAGCTGAATTACGCTTATTATTTCGCAGACGAAAAGGTACTTAAAACCATGGCCCGCAATAACCCCGTTATCTACCTTATGCAGGACGGGCTGATTTTAGGGAAATGGAGCTTTAACCGCCTGCCGTCAGACGAGAAAATTAAAAAGTTGATTAACAATAGTACTACAGTTTATAGATGACTACAAATATTTTTATGATTGGAATGCCGTCTTCCGGGAAAAGTACGTTAGGAAGACAATTGGCGAAAGAATTGAATTATGAATTCATTGATCTCGATAAAAAGATTGAGCTGGCAGAGGGGAAGAAGATCAGTGAGATTTTCAATCTGGAAGGAGAGGAATATTTTAGGAAAATAGAAACAGAACAGCTTAAACGTATCGAACCCAATGCAAGCCTGGTGATCGCCACCGGGGGCGGAACGCCCTGCAGCGGGAACAACATGGATTTTATCAAAGAAAACGGGATCAGCGTTTTCCTGGATGTTAAACCCCAGAAGCTGGAAGAAAGAATGCGCAATTCCAAGAAAAATAACCGCCCGCTCTACAACCTCGAAAGCGAATTGCTGGTAGATACGCTTACCAAAACATACGACGAGCGGATCGGGATCTATAAGCGCGCGGATATTGTTATAGAAGGAGACACCGACGCCAATACCATACTCTGGATACTGGATGCGCATTTCTCTAAAGCCATGAAAGACATTTTCTAATGCTATTTTAATCGCACAAACTAGGTTTGCTGCTCTATTTACACTAAAATCGCACTTGCAACAAGATACTAAACAACTGGATTACAACAATTCATACTGCTCAACATGAGACGGCTTAAACACATTTATGGCAATTTTTTAGAGTGGCAGAAGGAGAACAGGAGTATTTTGATACTTCTTTTGGCAGGGTTTGTTATTGCTGTTGTGGCTGTACCGGATTGTACCACTCCGGGCAAATATGACAGAAGGGTCTGGATTTCGTGGGCAAATTATATGCTTGAAAACGGGCTGCAGAATGTATATAAGCTGGGGGTGGATTATCTCCCCGTGACCCATTATATCCTGTACGTTTATGCATTACTGGCCGGAAGCACGGAAGCCATTATTCTGAACATCAACTCATTGAAGCTCTTCACTTTTGCAATTGAGCTGATCGGGATATTCTATGTTTATCAATTTATACGGGAACGGTACAAAACCTACCGGCAGGCTGCGCTTTTCTGCCTGCTGATCCTGCTGAATCCTGCTTTCCTCTACGATTCTCTGCTGTACGGCCAGTGGGACGGTATCTACACCACCCTCGTTTTCATGAGCTTCTACTACGCCACCCGGAACCGGCTGGCACTGAGCATCCTGTTTTTCTTTATAGCGCTCAATGCCAAGATCCAGGCGCTGGTTTACCTGCCGCTCATCGGGTTTGTATGTCTTGAGCATATGATCGAGAAATTTGAACCGGGGAAAGTGCTGAAAGCGTTTATCCCGATGATCATCTTCCAGGTGCTCATCCTGCTGCCTTTTGCACTTACCGGCGACCTGCTGAAGGTATACCATGTGGCCGTTGATATGGTAGGCAGGTATCCCCTGATTTCGATGGGAGCCAATAACTTCTGGTTTTTTATCTTTGAAAACCCCGTCCGGGAGCTGGATGTGCAGGGACATTGGGGGCTGAGCTACAATTCATGGGGTCTCCTGGCTTTTTGCCTGGCCATGATGGTCATCTTTGTGCCCATGCTGATCTATTTTATCCGCAAAATACAGCAGAAAGATTACTTCGGGCGGTACCCGGTAGATAAGCTTTTGATGATGGGCATACTGATCCCGATCGTCTTCTTTTATTTTAATACGCAGATGCATGCCCGTTATGCCCATTCGGCTATCCTTTTTGCGGGCTGTTACGCCCTTTACACCCATCGTTTCCTGATTTACGGGCTGGTGAGTGTGGCTTATTTTCTGAACCTTGAAATTGCCTCCAAGATTCTCAAAGGCAATATCCTGGAATACGAACAATTCTTCATGCGTCCGCGTTTCGTGGCTTTTCTTTTTGGCATTGTTTTGATCATGGGACTGCTGAACCTGTACAGGGGTACAGGCCGGAAAACGATCTCAGAATAAGAGAGCTTCTTACCGGTTACCTTCCGGTGCGATTTCCTGCCATGCGGCAGGCAGGGCATGTACAATGTCAGAAGCCGTCATTCCCCTCCGCCCGGTTTGCCCGGCGGCAATATCTCCTGCCAGGCCATGCAGAAACACGCCTGTAACAACGGCTTCTTCAGGAGGGTAACCCTGTGCCAGCAGCGAGGTGATAATGCCTGTCAGCACATCGCCGCTGCCTCCTTTTGCCATCCCGTAATTGCCTGTCGAATTATAGGATATACTGCCGTCCGGGAAAACAAGGGCTGAATTGGCTCCTTTGACCACAACAATTGCGCCTGCCCGGCCGGAAAGCTGTTTCGCTTTTTCCAGCTTTTCGAAATCATCTTTCCAGGGCCCGGTCAGCCTTTCCAGCTCTTTGGGGTGCGGGGTCAGGATAGAATTCCGGGGGATCCGTGAAAAAGAATCCGGGTTACGGGCGAGAATATTCAGGGCGTCAGCGTCGAGTACCAGGGGCGGGAGGCCCTCTGAGGCCAGGAACTGCAGGAAAGCCGCTTCCGTTTTTTCACCGGTACCCATTCCTATTCCTATGCCCACAGAAGAAAAGTGCTGAAATTTACGGGGAAAGGTATCGAGGTACTCTTCTTCTGCCGCGGTGATGACCATGGCTTCGGGTACAGCGGTTTGCAGGGGAATATAGCCACAGCGGGGCGCGTAAGCCGTTACCAGGCCGCAGCCGGTTTTCAAGGCTGCCCGGGCAGCTAAAATCACCGCACCTGTTTTGCCGTAGCTTCCGCCGGCAATCAACGCATGCCCGAAGGTTCCCTTGTGGGCAAAACGGGAAGGCGTTTTGATCAGGGCCCGAACGGTATCCGTAACTATATACCGCTCAGCAGCCCGGAAGTGATCTTCCAGGCCGATATCAATCACCTTAAAATCTTCTGCCCTCGATGCATTTTCAGGCAGCAGGAGCGCTTTTTTAGGGCAATGAAAGGTGTAGACCCGGTGGGCTTTTATGACCGGCGCGCTGCTACCGGTATGGGCATCGGCCAACAGGCCCGACGGCATGTCTACGGCAAGTACGCGCCGCCCAGAGGCATTTACCTGCTCTGCTATGGAAGCCCAGCCGGGGGCCAGCGGCCGGTTCAGGCCGTACCCGTATAAAGCGTCGATGATCACGGTATCTTCAGCAAGATCCAGCCGGGAGCTGAAGTCAAAAAAAGTAACGGGCACCTCGCCCAGGCGTTTTTGATTTTCAAGATTATCAGGAGAATAAGACGCTGATTTGAGCAGGCGGACTTCAGCATGACCGCCTGCTGAAAAGAGCATGCGGGCCAGCGCCAGGCCGTCGCCGCCGTTGTTCCCCGGACCGCAGAGAATAGTAAAATGCGTGGTATATATATCCAGATCCGCTTTCAGGCATTCGAAAAGGGCGGCCGCAGCCTTTTCCATCAATTGCCAGGAACTGATCTGCCGGACCTCCAGGGTGCGGGTGTCGGCCTCTTTCAGCTGCTGTGCCGTGAGAATGTTCATGGAGAATGATTTTAGGATAAAAGTAAGCGGATATCATCAGAATGAAAAGAGCCGGTTAAAAATCTTTTGGCAGACTCCTAACCGGCTCTTTTCTGTAGGCAAAGCTTATTTCTCCCGTACCGAAACCGCTATACGGCGGTTTTGCTTTTTGCCTTCTTCGGTATCGTTAGAGGCTACCGGGTGTTCCTGTCCGAAACCTTCTGACGTCAGCCGCTCAGCCGCAATACCCAGGTTAACCAGGGCATTTTTAACGTTGGAAGCTCTTTCGTCAGAAAGCTTCAGATTGCCTTCAGCCGTACCGGTATTATCGGTATAGCCGCCGATCTTCACTTTTACATTAGGGTATTCGGTGAGAATGGCTGCAATATTTTCCACCTCTTTCATGCTGGTTTCGTCGATCTCGTTGCTTCCTGATTTGAAGTTGAGATCCACAAAATTGAACCAGTTGTCATTGCCCGGCTTCTTACTGTCATCTTCAATGAATCCGATCAGCTGATCTTCGATCCCGTTATCAAAGAAAGAAAGCTTAAGGCCCGAAGGCAGGACTTTTTCTACAGAAACCCGTTCAACCACCACTACGTCATCATCATCGGCTTCTGATTCACTAAAAGCAGTATTGGCAATGTACGGAGCAATCACCAGCGATACGATAGACATCAGCTTGATCAGGATATTCATGGAAGGACCTGAAGTATCTTTGAACGGATCGCCTACGGTGTCGCCTGTTACCGCCGCTTTGTGCGGATCAGAGCCTTTTTTGTAAGGAAGGCCGTCAATGATCACGCCTTTTTCGAATGATTTTTTAGCATTATCCCATGCACCGCCGGCGTTAGACTGGAAGATCCCCATCAGTACGCCGGATACCGTTACACCGGCCAGCAGACCACCCAGGATCTCTGCAGAGCTGGTATCGGCAAACATGCCTTTCAGTCCGAACCCTACAATTACCGGCATCAGGATAGCAATGGCGCCCGGAGCAATCATCTGCCGGATAGAAGCTTTGGTAGAGATCTCTACGCATTTTTCATATTCAGGAGTGGCTTTGTACTCCATAATACCGGGAATCTCCCGGAACTGGCGACGAACCTCATTCACCATTTCCATGGCTGCCTTACCTACCGCGGAGATAGCCAGGGCAGAGAAGATGAACGGGATCATACCTCCTACAAAAAGCCCGGCCAGTACCGGAGCCTTATAAATGTTGATGGCATCGATTCCGGAAATACCCACAAACGCTGCAAAAAGGGCCAGCGAAGTCAGGGCGGCAGAAGCAATGGCGAAGCCTTTGCCGGTAGCGGCAGTGGTATTGCCCACGGCATCCAGGTTATCGGTTCTTTCACGTACTTCCGGGTTCAGCTGAGACATTTCGGCAATACCACCGGCGTTATCGGCAATAGGACCGAAAGCATCAATAGCCAGCTGCATGGCTGTTGTAGCCATCATACCGGCTGCCGCAATCGATACCCCGTAAAGGCCTGCAAAAGAATACGATACCACGATACCCACGGCCAGGATAAGGATAGGAATAACGGTTGACTCCATACCTACCGCCAGACC
Source organism: Leadbetterella sp. DM7 (assembly GCF_040829825.2). Lineage (NCBI taxonomy): Bacteria > Pseudomonadati > Bacteroidota > Cytophagia > Cytophagales > Leadbetterellaceae > Leadbetterella > Leadbetterella sp. DM7. Next base: position 307,442 of record NZ_JBFOLH020000004.1, read on the forward strand.
GCCAATGATGTTGGTAGCATGACCTGTACCCGATTTCTGGACAATAGAGTCTACCGGCCTTCTGTTCATGGCTGTGTAGTATTCGGTTACGACAGACATCAGCGCACCTACGATCAGCCCGGTTACAATAGAGAAGAATACACCGTTAGCGGTAAATTCAAATCCTCTCAGCGACAGCGTTTCAGGCAGGATATGCAGGGTCAGGAAGTAAGAAGCTATCAGGGTAATTACAATAGACGTCCAGTTACCTAAGTTAAGCGCATTCTGCACGGAGGCATTTTCGTTTTTAACCCGTACAAACCAGGTACCGATCCACGAAGCCAGCACACCTACACCGGCAATAAGCATAGGCAGCAGCACCGGTGAATACCCGTCAAAGTTATCGGTTACATTGATCTCCTGGCCCAGCACCATGGTAGCCAGGATAGTAGCCACGTACGAACCGAAAAGGTCAGCGCCCATACCGGCCACGTCACCCACGTTATCGCCCACGTTATCGGCAATGGTAGCCGGGTTACGAACGTCATCTTCCGGGATACCTGCTTCCACTTTACCTACAAGGTCAGCGCCTACGTCAGCGGCTTTGGTATAAATACCGCCACCTACCCGGGCAAACAGGGCGATAGACTCGGCTCCGAGAGAGAAGCCGGCCAGTACTTCTATGGCTTTTTTCATCTCTACCGAAGTAAGGCCCAGCCCCTGGGCGAAATGATTATAGAAAATGATGAACAGTCCGCCGAAACCAAGCACGGCCAGTCCGGCTACGCCCATACCCATAACCGCACCCCCTGTAAACGATACGTTCAGGGCTTTGGCAAGAGAGGTTTTGGCGGCCTGGGCTGTTCTTACATTGGCCCGTGTTGCCACTTTCATACCGATGTACCCGGCCAGCGCCGAAAATACCGCACCGATAAGGAAAGAAAGAGCGATCAGCGGAGAAGAATGGATGGGATGCGCCGGGGTTCCTTCATCACTGCCTAAAAAGAACAGGACAATGGCTGTTGGCAAAGCAAACATGGCCAGGATTCTCCACTCTGCTTTCAGGAAAGCAATGGCTCCGTCAGCTATGTAACCGGAAAGTCTTTTCATATTTTCTTCGCCGGCGTCCTGTTTGGATACCCAGTTGAACTTCAGGGCGGTGTAAATCAGGCCCACCAGTCCGAACAGAGGCACTAAGTAAACAATTGAATTCATAATTAAATGGTTATATCTTTTGATAAAATCGTGCAAATTTATACGATCAGGGAGAGAATAAAAAGTAATTTGTGCAAAGATATTTGGTTTAGTTATATATAAGGGAGGAACTTCAACTCCTGAATTTTTATGGCCGGGAGCCTCTCTTACAGAATCTTCATGAATTCATCAAGAGAAAGAGTGGGAACTTCCGGGAATGGAACAGTTGTCAGAATGTTAAAATGCTTGTCTTCAGTTACGAGATAATCTGCGTTAAATGCGATAGCACAATCAGAATATTTATTGTCATCAGGGTCGGCAGAAATTAAATTCCACTGATAATAGGTATTAATAAATTCTATGTTGGGCAGTTCTGATAACAAAGCCATGAAAGCCCCCGCTGTAGTTTGACCGTATTTTTGAGTGATGATTTCTTTGTATTCAAGTAAAATTTCCGAAGTTACGGCTAACTCATATTCTCCGCCTATCAATGATTGGTAGATATGATGATAAGGAGATCGGGAAGTAAGACAAACGACCAGTATATTACAGTCTAGAACAATTTTCATTGCCTATGAAGTTTTTCGAAAATGTTCCTTTTTCCACTTATTAAAAACCCCCTCAGAATATTGCCTTTCATCAAAAGCATTATCAGCACTGCGAACTACCTTTTCTGACAGGTAAGCTACTAATAAAGACTTGATTTCTGCTACGTCTTTTTCGTCTTTCAGGTACTTCAGTACTTTTAAAACCTCTAATTGTGAATTATTTAATACCGCTGCCATTTCTATCAGTTTTCTACAAAAATACAAAATTACAAGTTAAATTAAAAATGTTTTGTCATAGACATACGCATCAATTGTTCCTTCTTCGGCCTCATTCTGAAATCTTATTGCTATTTTTACACTTCCAATCATTGTGATCCTATCTCTAAAGCATTAAATGAAAAAAATCGTTTTATGTATATATCTCCTGTTTCCGGCACTGGTGGGGCTGACCCAGCCCCGGCCGCTGAACAGCAGCGAGATCTACCTGGGCCTTCAGCGCCTGGGCACCCTGGGAAATGCCATGTATATCGCCGCCCATCCCGACGATGAAAATACGTTGCTCATCACCTGGCTTTCCAAAGAGAAAAAAGTAAGAACGGCCTATTATGCTATGACGCGGGGCGACGGTGGCCAGAACCTGATCGGCCCGGAGCAGGACGAGTATGTGGGCCTGTTGCGTACCCACGAGCTGCTTGAAGCCCGGAAAATTGACGGGGGCGAACAGTATTTTTCCCGGGCGGTAGATTTTGGCTTCTCCAAATCAACCGACGAGGCGCTGCTGCTCTGGGGCAAGGAAAAGATCCTGGAAGACCTGGTTTACCGGATCCGCAAATTCAGGCCCGATGTGATGATCAACCGTTTCCCTCCCGATGCGCGCGCCGGGCACGGGCACCATTCGGCTTCTGCGGTGCTGTCGAAAGAAGCCTTTGATGCAGCCGGAGACCCGAAACGTTTCCCGGAACAACTGAAAGAAGTAGAAGTATGGCAGCCCAAAAGGCTGGTCTGGAATACCTTTGGCAGCGGGTTTACCAATACCATTCCCGAAGGCAGCAGCTATGTGGAGATCCCGCTGGGCGAGTTTAATCCCATTTTGGGAGAAGCGTATACCGAAATTGCCGCCCGTGCCCGCAGCAAGCACCGGAGCCAGGGCTTCGGGAGCGCTCCTACCCGGAGTGAGCGCTCGGATTACCTGGTGCATGTTAAGGGTGAACCGGCTGAAAAAGATATTTTTGACGGGATCGACCTTTCCTGGAGAAGGGTAGACGGCGGACAGAAAATAGCCCTGCTCCTGGAGCAGGTAATTCAGCAATACGATTTCCGGAAGCCTTCCGCCTCCGTGCCTGACCTGGTGAAGATTTACGGTTTCATTGCGTCTTTGCCCGAATCGGTTTATAAATATGAAAAGCTTGACGAATGCCGGGAGCTGATTTTTGCCTGTGCAGGCATTTACCTGGAAGTGAACGCCGCTTCCAACAGCATCTCGCCGGGCCAGACCCTGAAGCTGTTCTCGGCAGCCGTGAACCGTTCTGACCTGCCCGTAGAGCTGAAAGAGCTGAAGATCAGCGGCGCGGTAACAAAAGACACGCTTGTTGCTACCCGGCTGACCAATAACCGGAATACCGAAATGGTTTTTGATGTGACTATTCCTGCTGACGCCGAAATCACCCAGCCCTACTGGCTGAAAGAAAGCAAGGAGGTGGGGAAATACCGGGTGTCGGATGAGAAATTCCGCAACCAGCCCATGGCTCCTGATGCCCTCTGGGCCGAATATACGGTCAGCATTCTCGGGGAACCCATTGTGTACCGGCACCCGGTCAAATACAAATATACCGAGCCGTCGCGCGGGGAGATTTACAAATATGTGGAGATCCGGCCCGAAATTATGCTGAACTTTGAGCAGAATGTTTTCATTTTCACCGGCGGACAAAGCAAGACGGTCGGGGTAGTGGCCAAAAACAACCTGGCCTCCAATAAAGCCACGGTATCGTTGAAGCTGCCGGCCGGCTGGACCTGCTCACCGGCATCGGTCGACGTGGAATTCTCGGAAAAAGACCAGGAGAAACCCGTTTATTTTACGGTTACACCGGGCAAGAGCACACCGGAGGCCGTGATCGGGGCAGTAGCCGTTAATGCCCGCGGCACCTACAACCACGCCTGGAAGCACATTGCCTACGAGCATATTCCCGAGCTGAACGTTTTTCCGAAAGCTGCGGCCAAAGCCATTAACCTCGATGTAAAAATTGCAGGGAAGAAGGTAGGCTATATTATGGGTGCGGGTGATGAGGTGGCGCAGTCGCTGATGCAGATCGGGTACGAGGTGACCTTCCTGGATGAAAACAGCATAAAAGGCGACCTGAGCCGGCTGGATGCCATTATTATCGGGGTCAGGGCCTACAACACCAAAGACTGGCTGACCAACTCCCAGAAGCTGCTGCTGGAGTACGTGAAAAACGGAGGGAACCTGCTGGTACAATACCAGACCCAGGCGTATTACGGCCGGATCAAGACCAATGAGCTCGGGCCGTACCCCATGACCATAGGGCGGGGGCGTGTGACAGAAGAAGACGCAGCTGTGCGCTTTGTGAACCCCGCTGACCCGGTACTGAACTACCCCAACCGCATCACTGCCCGCGATTTTGAAGGCTGGGTGCAGGAAAGAGGCCTTTATTTTGCCCAGGAGTGGTCAGACAAATACACCACTGTATTGGCCATGAAAGACCAGGGAGAAACCGAACAGGAAGGCTCCCTGCTCTATACGCACTACGGAAAAGGCAATTTTGTATTTACCGGTTTGTCACTCTTCCGCCAGCTTCCCGCCGGCGTACCGGGAGCCTATCGGCTGATCGCTAACCTGATCTCTGTGAAGAAATGAATTTCAGCAGGGAATTTACCCGGGTAGAATACCTGTTCCTGATCAGCTTCCTGCTGATCTACCTGTTTTACTTCTACCGGGTATTTTCAGCGGCCCGTAAGCTGAAAACATCTGCCATGTCAGCCGTATTCAAGTTCCTGGTGCGGTCTATATACCTGGGGCTGATGTCTATCGCCATGCTCGGGCCTAACTTCGGCGTGACAGAAACGGAGGCAAGGGCTTCGGGCCGGGATATTTTCGTGGCTTTTGACCTTTCTGAATCCATGAATGCCACCGATGTGGAGCCTTCGCGCATAGACAAAGCCAAAAGTGAGATGCTTGCCCTGACCGACCGCTTTAAATCAGACCGGATAGGAGTGATGGTCTTTCATTCGGAAGCCTATGTGCTGACCCCGCTGACGTTTGACCAGGAAAACATCCGCAACTCTTTGCGCTCCCTGCGTACCTCCCTGCTGGGCCGTGGTTCTACCGATTTCAACCCGGTGCTGGCCCTGCTTCATGAAAAGTTGGGTACGGGAACGCAGAATCGCGGTAAAGTAGGCGTTATCATTACAGACGGGGAGGCGCATTACCCGCTTGACCCGGCCATAGCCCGGCGACTGAAAGAAGATAACATCCGGCTCTTTTTTGTAGGAGTGGGCACCCTGGGAGGCAGCAGGATACCCGCTACATACGGTTTTAAAGAAGATGAAGCAGGCAAAGAGGTCATCTCCAGCCTGGAAATCGATAAAATAAGTGAATTTGCCCGGGCGGGCGGCGGCGAATATTTTATTCTTAACAACCTGCAGAATGACCTCCCTGCGCTGGCCGATAAGATAGCCCTGGTGGTGAGCCCGGCAGATGATGTAAACCGGCAGAGCGTTACCTATAATAAATATATATTTTTCCTGTTCCTGGCGTTGATATTTGTAGGGGTAGATTTCCTGATCACCATTAAAGTATTGAAGATATAAGTGCATTTTTTTATTTATTATATCATCTTTTTCCTTCTCAATCCGCGGTTCTATACCAATATTGAGCAGAAAAACCAGTACATTGATGACTTTAACCAGAAAATGGCCAGCCACGATTATAAAGGCGCCATCACCGTTTTTGAGCGGCTGGAAGAGGTTCACCGGGTGATCGATATTCACCTGCGGCTGGATGCTGCCCATGCCTATTTTGCCATGGGCGATACTTCGGCCGCGCGCATCAACTACGAATTCTCGCGCGATATCAGCGATCCGGGCCAGTCGTCAGTATCCCGTAACCAGCTGGGCATACTGGCCCTGATGCGCAAAGACACGTCGGCCGCCCTCGATTTTTTCCGCTCGGCGATTGAAAAAAATAACGGCCTGCAGGAGGCCCGTTTCAATTACGAGCTGATTTCGCGGCTTTACCACCGCAAGGCCCCGCCCGTACCCCTGGAAGAAGAAAAAAATACCCGGGTAGTTACCTCTGACGAGCGGGAAGAAGAGCTGGAACATTACGTTTCCGAGAATATTTCGCGGGAGCGGGCCCTCCAGCTGCTCGATAACCTCCGGATCTCTGAAAACAAAGGCGTGATTCCCGGTAAAAATAGTCATCAGAAAATAGAAAAAGATTGGTAATTTTGTAGTTTGCAAACATCGCGGGATTTTAGTCTTTCTGAATTATCATGAATACCATTAACGAAACCGATTTTCATTTTAAGAATCAAACTTCATTTTACAGGGGCAAAGTAAGAGACGTGTACGGGCTGGGCAAATATGTGCTGATGGTGGCCACTGACCGTATTTCTGCCTTTGATGTGGTTTTACCCCGCGCCATTCCCTATAAAGGGCAGGTACTGAACCAGATAGCCGCCCGTAACCTGGAAGCCACCCGTGACATCGTGCCTAACTGGCTGATTGCCGTACCCGATCCGAATGCGGCATTGGGAATCAAATGCGAGACGTTCCCTGTAGAAATGGTAGTACGCGGCTACCTGGCCGGGCATGCCTGGCGCGAGTACCGGGAAGGCAAACGCAAAGTATGCGGCGTTTCGCTGCCTGAGGGCCTGAAAGAAAACGACCGCCTGCCGGCACCGATCATTACCCCTACCACCAAGGCGCACGAAGGCCATGACGAGGATATCTCGCGCGAGGAGATTATCAGCAGTGGCCTGGTGGCGGAAGACCGCTACCTGCAGCTGGAAAAATATGCCCTGGCTCTTTTCGAGAAAGGAACGCAGATGGCCCGCGAGAACGGGCTTATCCTGGTAGACACCAAATACGAATTCGGCCATGTGGGCGATACCATCTACCTGATTGATGAAATTCATACGCCCGACTCTTCGCGCTATTTTTACCTGGATAAATACAATGAGAACCAGGCCGCCGGACTGCCGCAAAAGCAGCTGTCAAAAGAATTTGTGCGGGAATGGCTCATTGCAAACGGGTTCCAGGGAAAAGAAGGGCAGCAGGTTCCGGAAATGACCGATGAAAAAACCGAAGAGATCTCCAACCGCTATATTGAGCTGTACGAGAAATTCACCGGGGAGAAATTTAAAAAGAGACCTGCCGAGAACATCCTTAAACGGGTGCAGGAAAACGTGGAGCGGTTTCTGAAAAAACTCTGATATACTTCAACTCAATACATAATGGAAATTCTGAAAAGCGAAAGGCTCTCTAACCTTTCTTACGCCATCCGGGGGCCTATCTTCGATAAGGCGCTGGAGCTGGAAAAAGAAGGCCACTCCGTGCTGAAACTCAACATCGGAAACCCCGCACCTTTCGGGTTTGACGTACCCGAAGGCATACGGGAAGCCCTGAAAGAGCACCTGAAGCAGGCCGAAGGCTACTCGCATCACCTGGGGGTAATGGAAGTGCGGGAAACCATCTGCAACTACTACCTGCAACACGGTTTTACCGGCATAAAGCCCGAAGAGATATTTGTAGGAAACGGTGTCAGTGAGCTCATTATCATGTGTATGCAGGCCCTGCTGAACCCCGGTGATGAAGTGCTGGTACCGGCACCGGATTATCCCCTGTGGACAGCCGCCGTAGGCTTTGGCGGAGGTACGGCCGTACACTACGTCTGCAACGAGGCCGACGAATGGAACCCCGATGTGGAAGACATGGAACGGAAGATCACCCCGCGCACCAAAGCCTTGGTGATCATTAACCCGAATAACCCTACGGGAGCGGTGTACAAAAAAGAAGTGCTGGAAAAGATCGTGGCCCTGGCCGAAAAGCATAACCTTATGCTCTTTTCCGATGAGATTTACGATAAGATACTCTACGACGGGCTGGAGCATATCCCCATTGCTACGCTGTCAGATAATGTTCATTTTATGACCTTCGGAGGGCTGTCGAAGAATTATTTTGCCTGCGGCTTCAGGGGCGGATGGGTCATCCCTTCCGGTCGGAAATCGAAGTCGTTCCTGGAAGGACTGAACCTGCTGGCTTCCATGCGTCTCTGTGCAAACGTGCCCACACAGTACACCATTGCGGCGGCATTGAAAGACGATACGGTGATCCGCGGAATGATAGCCGGAGGCGGGCGACTGTACGAACAGCGCAACCTCATCTATGAGAAGATGTCGGCCATTGACGGGGTAACCTGTGTGAAGCCCAAAGGTTCGCTGTACATGTTTCCCGGCATAGACCTGAGCCGCTTTAACCTGGAAGACGACGTGGCCTTTACCTATGGCCTGCTTACGGAGCAAAAAGTGCTGGTAGTAGCCGGAACCGGCTTTAACTTTATTGATAAAGGGCATTTCCGGATTGTTTTCCTGCCCGATTACGCTACTTTATCCGATGCGGCAGACCGCATTGCCGAATTCCTGGATAGCCGGCGGAAGTGAGCAACAGCCCCCGGGAGGACCGTTAAATGAACATACATTATGGACACCGTATTACTGATCGCCGGAATTCTCTGCCTTTTTGCCGGCTTGGCCGGGGCGGTGCTGCCCACGCCCGGGCCACCGCTGAGCTTTGCCGGCATGATAGCCGTGCACTATTCCCGGTTTGCTGATTTCAGCCAGAATACCCTTATCGTGTTGGGTGTGCTGACGGCCCTGGTAACGGTGCTCGACTACTACGTGCCCGTCTGGGGAACCAAAAAATTCGGCGGCTCAAAATGGGGGATGTACGGCTCGGGTGCAGGCCTGGTAGCCGGTTTCTTTCTGGGGCCTTTCGGCCTGTTTATCGGTCCTTTTGCCGGGGCTTTCCTCGGAGAATTCCTCCACGATCAGAACACCCCGCGGGCCTTTAAAGCGGCTGTGGGAAGCTTCGCCGGCCTTATGGCAGGCATCGTGGTGAAAGTGCTCCTCTGCCTGGTCATGCTGGTGGTGACGGGCATAGAGATATTTCGGAATATTTAATTGCAACAGGAATGAAGATCAGGGAATTGACCGCCATGCTCGAACAGCTGGCTCCCTTGCAGCTCCAGGAAGACTACGATAACTCGGGTCTGCTGATAGGAGACCCGGAGAGCGAGATCAGGGGGGTGCTGGTGAGCCTCGATGTTACGGAAGATGTGGTGCAGGAAGCCGTGCAGAAAGGGTGCAACCTGGTGGTAGCGCACCATCCGCTTATATTCAGGGGGCTGAAACGGCTCACGGGTGCTGATTATGTGGAGCGGACGGCCATTGCAGCCATTAAAAATAACGTGGCGGTGTATGCCATTCATACCAACCTCGATAACGTGGTGAACGGTGTAAACTACCGCATTGCCGAAAGGCTGGGCCTTACCGGTGTGAGCATCCTGAGAAAGAAGAAAAATACGCTGCTTAAGCTGACGGTCTTTGTGCCCGAAGGCGAAGCCACCGCCTGTGTGCTGGCGGCTCTGCATAAGGCAGGGGCGGGAGCCATCGGCAATTATTCGGATTGCAGCTTCCGTACCACGGGCACGGGCAGCTTCCGGCCCGAAGAGGCCGCTAACCCGGCTATCGGCAAAAGAGGTGTGCTGGAAGAGGTGGAAGAAAACCGGGTGGAGGTCATCCTGCCCGCTTACCGGAAAAGCCAGGTGCTCGGCGCCATGCTGGCCGCACATCCCTACGAAGAGGTGGCGTACTACCTGCAGACCCTTGAAAATGCCAATCAGGAGGCAGGTTCGGGCGTCATAGGCCGGCTACCTGCGGCCATGCCGCCGGAAGAATTCCTGGCTTACCTGAAAGAGCGCATGAACCTGCAGGTGATCCGGTATACCCCGGTGAGCACCCCGATCCGGAAAATTGCGGTTTGCGGAGGCTCGGGAAGCTTCCTGCTGGGCGATGCCCTGGCAGCAGGAGCTGATGCGTTTATTACCGCCGATTACAAATACCACGAGTTTTTCGGGGCAGAGGGCAGAATCCTGATTGCAGATATCGGACATTTTGAAAGTGAAGTATTTACAAAAGATCTGCTGGTAGAAATTATATCAAAAAAAATTACTACTTTTGCAACCTGTTTGTCGGAAGTGAATACCAATCCGGTGAATTATTATTACTAAAAAGTGGTTATAATACTATATGGAAATTACAATTGCAGATAAACTGGTAAGTTTGTTAGAACTCCAGGAGATAGATTCCCGGTTAGATCAGCTGAAAAAGCTTCGCGGAGACCTTCCGGAAGAAGTGAAAGACCTGGAAGATGAGGTGATTGGCTTTGAAACCCGGGTGAAAAAGTACGAGGCGGAGATAGAAGGCTACAGAACGGAGATCGAAAACCACATTGAGAATAAAAGAGAAGCAGACAAGCTGATCCTGAAATACAAGGACCAGCAGATGAATGTCCGGAACAACCGGGAATTCGATGCCATTTCTAAAGAGCTGGAACTACAGGAGCTGGAAATTCAGCTTTCCGATAAAAGGATCCGGGAAGCAGAATTCAGGATTGCCCAGAAGCTGGCGGATATTGAGCAGACAAACGAAATGAAAGCAAAGCGTGTGGCTATCCTTGAACAGAAGCGCACCGAGCTGGAAAAGCTGATCAACGAAAGCCAGGAAGAAGAAGATAAACTGATCCGTCAATCGGAAAAGCAGGCTAAAAAAGTAGATGAGCGCCTGTTGAAGGCGTATCACCGGATCCGTTCGGGAGCTAAAAACGGTCTGGCCGTAGTAGCGGTAGACCGGGGTGCCTGCGGAGGCTGCTTTAACGTGGTACCGCCGCAACGGCAGGCCGATATCATGGAAAAACAAAAAATTATTATCTGTGAGCACTGCGGGCGTATCCTGGCAGATGCTGACATGATCAAAGTACACCGGAAGAAAAAATAAGAGGTCTTTTGACCTCTTTTTTTTAGTTCCGGGTTGAGAGTTCCGAGTGGTGCTGACCGCCCCGGAATCTCGGAACCCGGAACTCTCAACCCGGAACTATTTACTCTCATGCTCCGTTCCCAGAAACTCACCTACTCCTACGGCGATACCTTTTCTTTGAAACCGGTTTCTCTCCGGCTGAACCACGGGGAGATTACGGGCATTATCGGGCATAGCGGCTCGGGCAAGTCCACCCTGCTGCACCTGCTGGCCGGATTGAAAGAACCGGCGTCAGGCCAGATCCTCCTTAACGGTGAGCCCATTCTTACCCCTTCGAAAAAGCTGGTGCCCGGTCATGAGAAGATCAAGCTGGTTACCCAGCAAAATACGCTGTTCCCGCATATCAACATTGCCGAAAACATTGCCTATGAGCTGCGTTATTATGAGAAAGGCTACCAGAAGACAAGGGTAAATGCCCTGGCACGGGCCTTAAATCTCCGGCCTTTGCTGGGTAAGCTGCCGCGGGAGCTTTCGGGCGGGGAGATTCAGCGGGTGATGATTGCCCGGGCGCTGGCCGACGAGCCCCTGGTGCTGCTGCTGGATGAGCCCATGGCTAACCTCGACAGGATCCATAAAAAGAAAATCATGCTCAGCCTGGCAGAAGTGGTCAGACAGGAGCAGATTGCCTGTGCCATGGTGACACACGATATTTATGATGCTTTTGGTATGGCCGGTCGCCTGGTGATCATGGATCGCGGCCGGATCCTGCAGAACGCCACCTCGGAAGACATATATTTCCGGCCCCGGAACCGCTACGTGGCCGAGCTCACCGGTGAAGTGAATGAATGGGAGGCCGGGCATTTTTTCAGACCGGAGGCCGTTGTTTTTTCACCGGAAGGCCCCTGGGAGGGAACCGTAAGGGCCGTAGTATTCCAGGGAAGCCATTACGATATCGTGCTGGACACCGCAAACGGCCCGGTCAGCGCACGCTCGGAAGAGCGGCTCGAAAACGGGAAGAGGTATACGTTCGGTATACGCTCATTCATCCACTTTGATTAAAATAGAATTGTGGTTGCGGCCGTAGCCGTTGTAATCCAGGCCATAGCCCAGTACAAACTGGTTTTCAATCTCGAAGCCCACATAATCAATCTGCACGGGAACCACCATGGCAGAAGGTTTGTGCAAAAGGGTGGCCACCTCTACAGAAGCCGGGTTCCTTTCGCCAATGGTACGCAGAATATAGTCCAGCGTACGCCCGGTATCTACAATATCTTCGAGGATCACCACGTGGCGCCCTTCCAGCGACTGGTTGAGACCGATCAGCTCTTTTATTTTTTCGGTTGAAGATGTGTTGAGGTAAGAATTGATCTTCAGGAAGCTGACCTCGCAGGGAATGTTCACATGTTTGAAAATATCTGCAATAAACATGAATGAGCCGTTCAGGATACCCAGGAACAAAGGATCTTTGCCCTCATATTTCAGGTTCAGCTCAGAGGCTATGGCTTTCACCCTTTCCTGTATTCTTTCTTCACTAATGTATTCTTTAAATCTGAGGTCCAGAACTTCAATCATTGCAGAGAATTTTACGCAAAAATAGAAATAATAATTGACCCGGAGGCATGAAAAAGTACCCGCAGCGTATAAATTTTATAAGCTGCGCTTCGTTATGTAATTTTGTGGCGTCTGTGAACCAAAACATACCTTGAAAAAGCTCATATTCCTGTTTCTCCTTACTTCGTTGTTTCATCTTACTTCTGCGCAATCGGTTCCTTATGTGAGGGGCGACAAGGGGCCGGATATGAATAAGATCCTGACAGACCGGGGCATCCAGATCAGCACCACCGAAGCCTTTAACCTCATGTACGATTTCCGGTTTGATGAGGCCGCCCGCGAGTTCAAGTGGCTGAAGGTGGAGTTTCCCGAACACCCTATCGGCGACTTCCTGCTGGGCCTCAATGAATGGTGGCGGATTGTGCCTGACACCAAGCAGACACGCTACGACGAGGGCTGCCATCTCTACATGGATGAAGCCATAGACAAGGCGGAAAAGATGCTGAAAAAGAACAGGAACAACAAGGAAGCCATGTTCTTTCTATGTGCCTCCTACGCCATTAAAGGGCGTTTGTATGCCGAGCGTGAGAAATGGGTGAAGTCGGCCTGGGCCGGCAAGAAGGCCATCAAATACCTCGACGACAGCCGGGGTGAGGAGAACATTAACCCGGAATTGCTTTTTGGTGACGGGGTGTACAATTACTACTCCAAATGGATTCACGAGAACTACAGGTCGCTAAGGCCTATTCTTACTTTTTTCCGGAAGGGCGACAAGGAGCAGGGCATCCGGCAGCTGGAATACGTGGCCAATAATGCCTTCTATTCGCGTATGGAGGCCCGTTATTTCCTGGTACAGATTTATGCGATGGAAAAGCAACCGGGAAAATCACTGATGATGGCGGCCCAGATGCACAGCATGTACCCGCACAATTCTTTTTTCCACCGTTTCGTGGCCCGGAATTCGTTTGCCCTGGGGCGGCTGAACGAAGCCGAAGTGTATGCTAAAGAGCTCCTGACCCAGGTAGAAGAAAAAAAATACGGTTACGGCGCCAATGACGGCCGCTACGGCGCGTATATCCTGGGGTATATTTACCTGAACAAATACCGGGATACTCAGGAAGCCAGGCGCTATTACGAGGAAAGCATCCGGTTTGCGCTGGAAAACGACTCCAAAGAAACGGGCTACTACGCCGGTGCCAACCTGGCGCTGGGAAAAATAGCATTAGCGGAAAAAGACTACCAGCAGGCCGTAAAATACCTGGGTGAAGCCATGAAAAACTCCGATAAAAAATCATCAACCTATAAAGAAGCAAAAGAAGAGCTGGAAACGATGACAAAAGCGCTGAAAGCGGCCCGGAAGAAATCAGGGAACCGGTAAAACCTTGCTGCTTTTGAAGGTAGACAGGATCACCATGGTTTGTGTGCTGGCCACCACTTCAATCTCGTTGATGGTCTCCATGATGAGGGTCTGGTAAGAGGCGATATCTTTGGCAATAACCTTCAGCAGGAAATCGCATGAACCGGTCACGTGGTGGCACTCAATAATTTCCGGTACCTTTTCAATAACCTTTACAAAGGTTTCGGTGATTGATTTTTTATGGCCCGAAAGAGTAACCTGTACAAAAGTCATTACCCCGAGACCTACTTTCTGGCGATCAAGCTGGGCGTGATAGCTTTCGATGATCCCGGCGTTTTCCAGCTTCTTTACACGCTCTAAGGTAGGGGCCGGCGATAAGCCGATTTCTTTGGAAAGTTGTGCATTGGTGATCTTCCCGTTGCTCTGGAGAATCTCCAATAACTTCCGATCAATCTGATCAAGTTTTACTGATGCCATTATATATTGTTAAGTATATGAGAAGTCAAAAGAATATTTGGTACAAAGATATAATATTTTAGAATAATTTTAAAGTAAAATACATCGGTAAAAATTAATTTTACTTTTAAAACATTTACAATTTTCAGGAGGTATCGCTTCAGAGCAGCTCTGCAGAGGGATCCCAGAAGTGTTCGCTGAAGTTCACGACCTGGTCGCCTGCAATTTGCAGCCCTTCTTTTTCGAGGTCTTCCTGCATTTTCTGAGGAGGGGAGAAGTGCATTTTACCGGTCAGCACGCCGTTACGGTTGACCACCCGGTGGGCGGGTACGGCGTCATCGCCTTTTACCGAATTCATGGCCCAGCCTACTATGCGCGGAGAGGTTCCGAGGTACCGGGCTATGGCACCGTAGCTGCTTACTTTTCCCGGGGGAATAAGCCTGACCACTTCATATACTTCGTCAAACCTTTCCATGCTCTATTTCCCGGGTGAGCTGATCGTACCATTCTTCACCGTATGCCCGGATAAGCGGTTCTTTCAGAAACCTGTAAACTTCAACGCCCAGCTGCTCGCCCAATGTGCAGGCATCGGAGCAGATGCTCCACCGGTCGTAATTCAGGGCATGGAAATTTTCATATTTGGTAATGCGGATGGGGTAGAGGTGGCAGGAAATGGGTTTTTTGAAGTCGGTTTTCCCTTCCAGGTAGGCCTGTTCTATGCCGCATTTCAGGATTCCCCTTTCGTCGTAAAAAGCATAGGCGCATTCGCGGTCATCAATGGTGGTGGTAGAGTAATCTCCCTCCCAGTCCATAATGTATTTCCCCTGTTCTTCAATGGCCGCTATCCCTTCCGGGGTGAGGTAAGGTTTCACGCTCTCGTAAATCTCTTCCAGCACAGGCAATTCCGATTCCTCCAGCGGTGCGCCGAGGTCACCTTCCACGCAGCAGGCCCCTTTACATTTCTCCAGGTTACACACAAAAAATTTGTCTGCAATATCGTCGCTTACGCAGGTATCGTCAATCAGGATCATTTCTTTACAATTATTTTTTTGCCGGCCATCAGGTTGTTGCTTTTCATGTTATTCCAGGCTTTCAGGTCTTCCACGGTAACGCCGTAACTGTTAGCGATACTGAATAACGTTTCCCCGGCTTTTACCGTATGGTAGCGTACTTCCTGTACGGGAGCAGGACTACCGCCGCTTTTTACCCGGAGCTTCTGGCCGCTATGGATCGAATTGCCTGAAATTCCGTTCAGGTCTCTCAGCTCGTTCACCGTTAAACCGTAACGATTGGCAATGCTGAAGAGGGTTTCTCCCCGTTGTACGGTATGCGTACTCACCGGGTTAGCGGGTACAGCAGCCGGTGTTGCGGGCAGAACGGTGCTTCCGCCGGGTACAATAAGGGTAGTTCCCGATTTGAGGGTTTCAGAAGGCTGCATCCGGTTAAGGCGGCGCAGCTCATCTACCGTGATACCGTAGCGGTTGGCAATGCTGAACAGGGTTTCACCCCGTTTCACGGCATGCTTACCGGTTGCAGCAGGCGATACTTTTTCGGTAGTTACCTTCTTTTCTGCCGGTGCCGTTTCTACGGGTGCTGTTTCTACCGGGATCTTCACCGCCGGTGTTTCTCTGGCTGGCGGTACCGTAGCCGGCGGAGTTTCTTTGCGGGCCGGTGGCATGAGCACGGGCTTAGCTTCTTTTTGCTCGTCTTCTACCCAGTCGTCTTCCGGTTCAGAAGAGTAAGGAACCAGCAGGCGCTGGTTGTATTTAATGCCTTCAGACGGCCCCAGGTGGTTGAGCTCTCTCAGCTTTTCTACGGTGGTTCCGTATTTTTTGGCCAGCGAGAACAGGGTCTCGTTTTCAAGCACACGATGAGTAATATACTGCGTGGTGGATGCCGTATCGGTATCCGGCTCCTGGGCAATTGCCGTGGTCAGCGCACTTTCTTTCGGCTCGGTGGTGAATATTTCAGGCGGTGCTACCAGGTTCTTGTTGTACTGCACAGGTGTTTTCCGCGGACGTTTCTTCTGCAGCCAGAGTATTCTTCCGCGAAGAACCTCTTCGCCTTCGCTGATGCGGTTAAATTTCTTCAGGTTTTTCAGGCGCATTCCGTATATGTGCGCTACCTCCCACAGGTCCTGGCGGTCTGAGAGGGTATGGTACGGAACCGGCCCTTTTTTATGTTTCTTCTGCAGGTAATACACCGTGCCCTCTTTCACCATGTCGCGGTCGGTCATGTCGTTGTACGACAAAAACTTGAAGATGCTTATTTTACCTTTCCGGGCCAGCTGGGCTACTTCATCGCCGGGTTGGGCAAGAATTCCGCGTTTGTCGTTGATTTCGTAGAATACCGGCTGATCGGTTGAGGTAACCACCAGGGTCTGGCGTTTCAGTTTCGGGTAGCCGATTGAAATATAATCCGTTTTGGCCAGGTCTTTGGCGTGTACGGCTATTTGTCCTGCATAAGCCCTGTCGGTTTTTACCAGGACAATATAGTCTTTATCGGTAGGAACGATCGATGCGGTCAGCCAGGGATTGTTCTGGAGGATCTCGCTCTCCGGCAGGCTGACTTCTTCGGCTATTTCGCTTATTTTTTTCCCTTTGGCCGGGTATTCCACCAGGGTTTTGGTGGTAGGAGGTATCTGCTTGAGCCGGTGGCTGTAGGCCAGCTTGTGGGCAATGGCCTTAATCAGGTAGGGATGCTGGGTTTTCTCCAGCTTCACTTCGCTGGCAAATGACCATTCCACGGGTACCAGGTCAGCGGCGCCACCGGCTCCCACGGTATACGAGAGAGTGGTAGAGAGCCAGTTTTTGAAAATCTGGTTATTCTTTTTGAGGTACCGGGCGGCTGCCTGGGTAGACAGGTGCAGGTTCTTCCGGTCATCCTGGGAGCCGGAGAGGGTCAGGCCCATTTCACGGGCGGTAAAATCTTTAAATTGCCAGAAGCCTACGGCCTGGGTAGGAGAAACGGCGTTGGCGTTCAGGTCGCTTTCCAGAACCGCCAGGTATTTCATATCGTCCGGCACATTCTCTGCTTCCAGGATTTTTTCTATAATCGGAAAATACAACTGCATCCGTTCCAGCTTCTCGTTCAGGTAGCTGCTTTGCGGGGTAAGCAGGCGTTGCACCTCTGCGTTGATCTTTTGCCGTGAATCAGAGTTCAGGAGGATCTGCACGTTGGCAAACTCTACTTTCAGCGGGGTTTCAGGCAGGGTCTGAGCGATTCCCGGCAAGGCTGCCAGGAGAAACAAACAGGCGAGTAATTTTTTTTTCATCGTATTATTTTATTTTAAGAGAGACAAACAAGCCGTCTCTTACAGGTAAAAGCACTTTTTCTGTTCGGTTATCCTGCGCCAGGTAATCGTTAAATTCCCGGAGCAATTGTGTGGTGGCATCGTTTTTCGTTTCGTCGGTGATTTTTCCCGACCAAAGCACGTTATCGGAAAGGATCACCCCGCCAACATTTACTTTGTCGATGATCAGCTTATAGTAATTCAGGTAATTGAGCTTATCGGCATCAATAAAAACTAAATCAAAGTTAATATCTAAACGGGGAATAATCTCCAGTGCGGGGCCAATAATTAATTCAATATCGGCAGTTTTGCCGGCCATTTCAATATTCCGGCGTATCCTGTCTTCCAGCTCTTCGTCTGCCTCCAGGGTATAAAGTCTGCCGCCGGGCTGCAATCCCTCGGCCAGGCACAGGGCTGAATACCCTGTAAAGGTACCGATTTCCAGGATATTGCGGGGTCTTACCAGCCGGGAAATGAGTGAAAGGAGGCGCCCCTGGAAGTGCCCCGAAAGCATGCGGGGCTTCAGCAGGTTGGCGTGCGTATCCCGGTTAACAGCTGCCAGCACATCCGGCTCAGGACCGGTGTGCGCAAGGCAGTATTCTTCGGCTCTCGGGTCAGTGATGTTCATGATCCGTCAAATATACATAAGAAAAGCGGTTGACGGAAGAGAGGAAAGCAGTTAAAAGTGAAAAACTAAAAGTTAAAAGTGAAAAGTTTCGGTACATTCAGTCAGTAATTTAAATTGAAAGAATGTTCCACAACTTTTCACTTTTAACTTTTAGTTTTTCACTTACTTACAGCGACCTCTTCAGCTCCCTGATTTCAAAGCTTTCGATAATGTCTCCGATCTGGATATCGTTGAATTTATGAATACTGATACCGCATTCGTAACCGGCTCTTACTTCAGATACATCGTCTTTGAAACGTTTCAGCTGGGCAATATCTCCCTCGTGGATCACGATACCCTCGCGGATGATCCGTACCTTGTTGTTCCGTTTCACGTAACCGTCTGTTACATAGCTACCGGCAATGGTACCCACTTTGCTGATTTTAAAGACTTCGCGCACTTCGATATTACCGGTAACCACTTCTTCTTCTTTCGGTGCCAGCAGCCCTTCCATCGCATCTTTCACCTCGTTAATGGCGTCGTAAATGATAGAGTACAGGCGGATCTCGATCTGCTCGTTCTCGGCAATACGTTTGGCATTGTTCGAAGGCCTTACCTGGAAGCCAACCACAATAGCATCTGCAGCAGAAGCCAGGGTAACGTCAGATTCGGAGATCTGACCCACTCCTTTGTGGATGATGTTCACCTGCACCTCGTCAGTAGACAGCTTCAGCAGGGAGTCGGCCAGGGCTTCCACCGAGCCGTCCACGTCACCTTTGATGATGATATTAAGCTCTTTAAAGGTACCGATCGCCTTCCTCCGGCCAATTTCATCCAGGGTAATGTGTTTCTTGGCCCGGATGCTCATTTCGCGGTTCAGCTGTTCCCGTTTGTTGGCAATCTCGCGCGCTTCACGCTCAGAGTCCATCACGTTGAACTTGTCACCGGCCTGTGGCGCGCCCGGTAAACCGAGGATCTGCACGGGAATGGAAGGCCCGGCTTCTTTGATCCGTGCACCCAGGTCGTCAACCATGGCCCTTACCCTTCCGAAATACTGGCCTGCCAACAGGATATCACCTACTTTCAGGGTACCGTTTTCTACCAGGATGGTGGACACATAACCCCGGCCTTTATCAAGCGAAGCTTCAATGACCGTACCGGTGGCATTCCGGTTGGGGTTGGCTTTCAGCTCAAGGAGCTCGGCTTCCAGCAATACTTTGTCGAGCAGGTCGTCAATCCCCAGGCCCGACTTGGCCGATACTTCCTGTTCCTGGAACTTACCGCCCCAGCTTTCCACCAGTATGTTTTCCTTGGCCAGGTCTTCCCGGATTTTATCGGGATTGGCGTTCGGCTTGTCAATCTTGTTCAGGGCAAATACGATAGGCACGCCTGCGTTCTGCGCGTGGTTGATGGCCTCCCGTGTCTGGGGCATCACGCTGTCGTCAGCAGAAATCACGATGATCACCACGTCGGTTACCTTCGCACCCCGGGCCCGCATGGCGGTAAAGGCCTCGTGACCGGGTGTATCGAGGAAGGTAATGGATTTCCCCTTGTTCGGGCCGTCTTTGATGGTCACTGAGTAGGCACCGATGTGCTGGGTGATCCCCCCGGCTTCTCCCGAGGCCACTTTGGCTCTCCGGATATAGTCGAGGAGGGAGGTTTTACCGTGGTCAACGTGTCCCATAATGGTCACGATAGGCGCACGGGGCTCCAGGTCCTCTTCGGCGTCCACTTCCTGGTGGGCGTCGAAAGAAACTTCTTCCTCGGCCGATATGAACTCCACTTCGTAGTTGAATTCGAGGGCCACCATTTGGATGGTTTCGGCGTCGAGGCGCTGGTTGATCGAGGCAAAAATACCCATCCGCATACAGGCGGCGATCACCTCGTTTACGGAAACGTTCATCAGTGAAGCCAGCTCCGAGGCCGAGATGTACTCGGTTACCCGCAGGATACCGCTTTCTTCCAGCTCGCGCTGATCGCGGGCATCCTGGGCTTCGGCCCGGCTACGCCGTTTTTCTTTCCGGTATTTGGCACCAAAGTCGTTCCCCTTGCTGTGCATACGGGAAAGCGTATTCTTGATGCTGTCTTTAACGTCGCTGTCAGAGACAAACTCTCTTCTTTCGCGCTTATCTTTTTTACCGCCTTTGTTGTTGTTGCTATTGTTGTTGTTGGAAGCAGGCTTGTCATTGGAGGTTTTCTGGGCAGGTTTTGCCGGCTGGTCTCCTTTGGCTTTGAAATTTTCAAAAGTAGATTTTGAAGAAGTGTCGCCCACTTTTTCTCCGCCTACAATCACCCGTTTTCTCTTCCTCTTTTGCTTCTGATCTTCTTTCGAAGGCTTTTTCTCTACCGGCAGTTCAATTTTACCCAAAACCACCAGTCCCTGCAGCCTGTCGCCCTGGGCTTTGATCAGCTCAGATTCTTTGGGCGGCTCGGGTTTCTTCCTGGGCTCTTCCGGCTTCACTTCGGGGGCTTTCACCTCCGGTGCTTTTATTTCGGGGGCCTTCACTTCGGGTGCAGGCTCTTCTGCCGGTTTTTCAGGAACCTGTACGGGCTCTTCTTTGGCTACTACCGGCGGGGGTACTTCTTCTGCAACCGGCGGCGCTTTCACTTCGGGTGCCGGTTGTTCTATAACCGGTTTCTCAGGCTCTTTTGCCGGCTCTTCTTCTTTCACCGGTTCAGGTGCCTGCTCTTCCAGCGGCTGTATCTTCACCTCCCCGCGGGCGTTCAGATCAATCTTGCCCAGTACTTTAGGGCCGGTCAAAACGGTTTCGATCTTAACGACCTCGGGCTCTTCCTGTTTGGGCTCCTCCCGGAAATACAGGATGTCAGCGTCATTTTTTTCAGGTACCCGGGTCTCACTTGCCGGAGCAGGGGTTTCTCCCAACAGCTCGGGAGCATCCAGTTCCCGGGCCAGTATCTCCAGCTGGTCAAATGCAAGTTTGGCGTTAGGATTATTGTCAATACGATGCCCGGTTGAGCCTAAAATCTCAATTACTTTGGCTATGCCCACATTCAGTTTTTTAGCTGCCTGGCTAAGTCGCATCATTTTTTCTTCTGCCATATAATTTTCTGAATAATTTTAAATAGTTATTGATTTTTGTGTGGACCCGGCCTGTGTTCTTATTCGAATTCCTTCTTCAGGATATCGAATACTTCTTCGATCGTCTCCTCCTCCAGAGGGGTTCTTCTCACCAGGTCTTCTTTCGGTACATTCAGAACAGACTTGGCGGTATCGAGGCCGATTTTACGGAATTCGAGGAGTATCCACTCTTCTATCTCATCCGTAAATTCCATCAGATCCACGTCTTCTTCCTCAACCACACCGTCAATATCACGGAATACGTCGATTTCGAGCCCGATCAGCTTACTGGCCAGCTTGATGTTCAGTCCGCCCTTACCGATGGCCAGTGAAACCTGGTCGGGTTTTAAAAATACCGATACCCTTTCGGCGGATTCATCAAACCTTACGTTACTGATTTTAGCAGGACTCAGTGCTCTGGAGATCAGGAGATGAATATTGTCCGTCCACTGGATCACGTCAATATTTTCATTTTCCAGCTCACGAACGATGGAATGGATACGGGAACCCTTCATACCAACACATGCTCCCACCGGGTCAATCCTGTCATCAAACGATTCAACCGCCACTTTGGCCCTTTCCCCTGGTTCTCTAACAATTTTTCGTATAGAAATAATTCCATCCTGGATCTCGGGAATCTCCAGCTCAAACAATCTTTCCAGGAAAACCGGTGATGTTCTGGAAAGGGTAAGCTTGGGATTTCCGTTGTGAATTTCTACCTTGTGGATGATGGCGCGGATACTGGACCCTTTCTTGAAGCGGTCTTTCGGGATCTGTTCTCCTTTGGGTAGGGAGAGCTCGTTTCCTTCTTCATCCATACAAATCACCTCGCGGCTGAGAATCTGGTACACTTCTACGGTAACCAGCTCACCCACCTGGTCTTTGTACTGGTCATACAACATTTCCTTTTCCAGGTCTTTTACTTTCTGGATAAGGGTCTGGCGGGCCGTCTGAACGATCCGTCTGCCGAAATCTTCAATTTTCACGGATTCTGCCACTTCTTCACCGATCTCAAAGTCAGGCTCGATCTTTTGTGCTTCTGACAGCGGAATTTTATCGTGATCCCAGATATCTTCCGAGTTATCGTCAACAATTTCCCGCTTCCTCCACATTTCCAGGTCACCGCTTTCGGGGTTCAGGATAATATCAAAGTTATGATCTTCCCCGTAAGCTTTACGGATCATGGTCCTGAGCACATCTTCCAGGATGGCGATCATGGTAGGCCGGTCTATGTTCTTTTCTCGTGCAAACTCCGCGAACGATTCAATTAAATCTCCACTTGACATACGTGTATTTCGTTTTATTTGAATGAAATGATGACTTTCGCCTCCCGGATCTCCTCCAGGGGCAGCGTCACCGCTTCGGGTTTTATTTTCTTTTTGGCTTCGGGCTCAATGACCACTGTGCCGTTATTTACTTCTGTCAGCTTTCCTTTGATCTCGCTGCCGTCGGTTTTCGTGATCCGGAGGCTCCTGCCGATATTCTTCACATACTGGCGCTCAAATTTCAGGGGGCTGTCGGCGCCCGGCGAAGAAACTTCCAGGGTGAAGGCATCGTCAATGATCTCCTCCAGGCGGTTGCCCAGCTCACGACTGAAAGCGGTACACTCATCAATGGTAATTCCCGTATCCGAATCCAGGAAAACGGTAACTTTCCGTTTGATCTTCGAATCAGATACCACAATATCAACCACATAGTAGTCGGTTTCGGCGATCTGCCCGTCCACCAGCCTGATAACAGTTTCTTTCAGTGACATGTATTAATCAAAAAAGGAGGTTTCCACCCCCTCCGCTCCTTGTAAATTTTATGCAAAAATACACCTTTTATTTTATTTTTTCAGGTCTCGCCCTAAAATATTCATTCACAGGCTTACGTTCCTGCTAAAAATGAAGCCACCGGGCAGAATAAATAAGCTGATATAAGCGCAATCTATCAATTAACTTATTTAATTTGTGGGATGGTCCATGATGCTGAATGATGTTTTTAAGAGCGGTAGCCGACTTTATTCGAAAGTTTTTCTTTCTGATCAATATCCTGTTCGCATTGTATTCCCTGCTGGTTTACCAGCTGGTGTTCTCTGCTAACATTCAGCACTGGATAGGCGGCTTCCTGATGCTCTCGTTCCCGCTGGTGCTGCTCGGAAATCTTTTTTTTGTGGTGGTATGGGCTTTGGGGCGGTCAGCCAAAGCGCTGCTCTCGCTTGTGCTTCTTTTTATGACCTGGTCTATTAAAGACCGGACCTTCAGATTCGGTTTTGGGGAAAAACAGGAAGGCCGGGTAGATTTTTCACTCCTGAGCTATAATATCATGTATGCCGATTTCGGAAATTACCGGAAAGGCCATGCCGGGAAAGATACGAAGGGTATTTCGGAGTCAGTGGTGTCTATCCCGGCCGACATCAAGTGTTTCCAGGAATTTTACAACGACGAAAGTACTTATGAGTTTGACCTGATCCGGAGAACGGCAGGCAAAAACCCGTATTACGTGTACATGCATTCGGAAAAGGGTAACGACCGCGGAGAAGGAACCATAGGCCTGGCCACTTTCAGCCGGTATCCCATTATCCGGAAGGAGGAAATGTACTGGCCCACCAATAATAACGGCTTGCTGTCGACCGATATCGTGGTGAACGGCGACACCATACGGGTGATCAATTTCCAGTTAAAATCAATGGGGATACGGGTCAATAAAATGTTTGACAACCGCCACAAGCTCAATAAGAAAGAAACCCGTACCGTACTCAGCCAGCTGAAGAACGGGTTTTCTGACCGGGGAAACGAGGTAGGTGTCCTGGAGACCTGGATCAGCCGCAGTCCTTACCCGGTTATCGTAGCCGGAGACCTGAATGAGCTGCCTTACGGGTATGCTTACGGCAAGCTTAGGCGGTTGCTGCATAACGGCTTTGAAGAAGCCGGTACGGGCTTCGGGTTTACGTATCGTAAGATCCTGAGCTTTCTCCGCATCGATAACCAGTTTTTTGACCCGCAGGGCTTCCGCATTATCCGGTTCAATACGCTGAACCAGTACAAATATTCCGATCATTACCCGGTGTATGGGGAATATGAGATAGTTTCGGGTAGATAGTTCCGAGTGGATAGTTCCGGGTAGATAGTTTCGGGTAGATAGTTCCGAGTGGATAGTTTCGAGTGGAGGTGACAATGGCGCAACGGCTCCGCTTGTTGGGAGATTTGGTTATAATCCCGCAAAATACGCCTCCAGCTCTTCCAGCTCTTCTTCAAATGAACCGCTCAGTATAGGGAAACGGCACCAGCTTCTGGGATCCAGGTTATAGGAATCCAGGTGAAAACCCGGCGCATACCGCTCTCTTTTCCACTGGTTCCGGCTCCACAGGGTGAAAAAACGCCTGACCCAGTGGTAGAGGTCTTCCCGGCGGTAGCCCGTTTCCGATTCTTCCAGCAGGCGGAAGCACTCCAGGGGCGATTTCTTGTCGCGGATACCCAGTTGCTCGATCCGGTTCAGAACGGGGTAGGGCATAAGGTCTTTTTCATCGGTCTGGGTCTTCTCTTTCGGGCGTAGCTCGGCCGTAGGTTGCAGGGCATTTACATACTGCAATCCCTCCATCCGGATGTGCCGGCCTTTCACTTCGCAGCCGGTTTTCTCCAGCCAGATCAGCCATTCTCTCAGCCAGGCTTTATCGATGCCTGAAACGGGAGCAATGCTGCCCGCCGTGTCGCCGTCCATGGTACAGTACCCCACGGCTGCTTCCGAGCGGTTAGAGGTGGTAAGAAGCAGGTGATTGCTCAGATTGGCCAGCAGCCATACGCCCGGGGCGCGAACCCGCGCCTGGATATTCTGCAGGGGGATATCGTCGGTTTCCCAGCTGAGCGGCCGGCCGATCTTTTCCCCGATGAGGTCGGTATACGCATTTACCAGCGCATCAATGTCTACCCGGAGAAATTCGGCTCCGCAGTCTTCGGCCAGCGCCCTGGCCGAGTTCAGGGTATCTTCCGAGCTGTTGCGGGTTCCCTGGTAAAGGGTGGTGATGAGCAGGCGGCTTATGTCTGCGATGGTTCTGCACCCGTTTATGCCCGGAATATACGACAGCTTTTGCCGGAAAGCCTCCAGCCCGATGCTTTCATCGGCCAGGCGGATCATCAGGGCGCACAGGGCCGTACAGGCGGAAGAGTCGGCCCCGCCGGAGAGCGAAACGGTAAAGCCGTAAGAGCGTGATTTCCGCAGGTAGTCAAAAAGCCCCAGGCTTACCGCCCGGGCAAATTCTTCTTCTTTCAGATGTCCGCCCTTTTCAAAATTTTCAAGGATATTTCCCGTCACCTGGGGCTCAAACGAAGTCTCAGGGCGGAAAGAAGAAACTACGGTAAGGGTATCGTCTGCAAATGAAGATTTGATTTTGGATTGCTCGATCCGGTTCTTTTCAATATCTGCCAGGGCTGTGGTCAGCGTGTGATCGGCATAGCTGAAGCGGTCGCTCGAGGCCAGGAGCTCACCTCCGGAGCTGATCATGGCATCGCCGTCAAAAATCAGCCGCCCCGATTCATTGCCCAGCAGGTTGGTGTAAACATAGGCGCAGGCAAACGCGCGCGAGGCATCGGTGACCAGCTGTGCACGGGTCTGAAATTTGCTGAAGGTAAACGGACTGGCGCTGGGATTGAGAATAATATCGGCACCGCGGGCAAACAGGCGGGGGCCGGGGCGATCAGCCACCCAGGCATCTTCACAGATTTCCACACCCACTTTTATGCCCGAAATATCAAACAGGAGATCGCCGGCAGGGTAGGCCGTACCGTCGACCTGTACAATGGCCGACTGCCCTGCTTTCCAGCGGTGAAACCAGCGGTCTTCGTAGAAGACCCCGTAATTGGGCAGGTGCTGCTTGCAGACAAACCCCAGGATCTGCCGGTTGGCTACCACTGCCACCGTATTGTACGTTTTGTTTTGTATGCGCAGGGGCAGCCCCAGGCAGGTGACCAGTCCTGACGTTTCGGCCACCAGCATCTGAAGGGTATCCAGGCTCCGTTTCAGAACGTCCGGCGAATAAAAGGCATCCTCGCAGCCGTAACCTGTTATGGCCAGCTCGGGCAGGCAAAGAACCTGCACCCCGTTCTGCCGGGCATTTTCTATGGCTTCCGTGATGCGTTTCCGGTTTCCTTTCCAGTCGAGGGGAGTCTGGTTAAGTGCGGCGGCTCCTACTTTTAGCATTGCAAACGTATATTTGAGCCCAAAGTTAAACAAAAAAAGAGAAGCCTGCGCTTCTCTTTTTTGTTTCTTGCGGTTGCCGTGATCAGGAACGGATCCTGATTTTCTGGCCTACTACCACGTTATTTCCTTTCAGGTTATTCCATTTCTTGATGTCGTTTACGGTTACGCCTTCGTACCGTTGAGAAATGTTCCAGAGCGTATCGCCGCGTCTTACGGTATAGAAAGCAGGCTCTTTCACGTTCTCGGATGATTTTTTAGCCACCAGGCTATTGGCTTTAACCTTCTCGTTTTTGTCTACATATACGGTCAGTGACTCACCGGCAAGTACTTTGGAAGAAGATTTCCCGTTCCATTTCTTGATGTCGCTGACGGTTACATCGTACCTATCGGCTATTTTGTTCATGACCTCACCGCGTTTTACCTTGTGAATTTTCTTCACTTTGCGGGTTACATTTACATAGTCGTCATCCGGGGCGGTAGCGGCAGCCACACTATGCCGGACGGCCACCGGTCTGCCGATCACAATGGCACCGCCTTCTTCCACCACCGCTTCTGCCGGAGCCGGAGCAGAGGAAGATGAAGAAGCCAGTACGGCTTCTGCCGGTTCGGTACCTATGCCGATAGAAAAGGTCTTGCTGGCCGAGTCGAGTATGGTAGCCCGGTTCTCGTTAAAGTAAGCCACCGATGCTGCCGGTAAGGCTATCTCATACCCGTAACGGGTCTGGGGTAGTACTGTAGCTTTCAGGTGAGGGTTATACTGCTGGATCTCCTCCAGGGTATTGTTGGTCAGCGCAGCCAGGACTTTCAGGTCTACATCGGTATCGATATAAATATTTTCAAGCGCAGGGCTGATGTTCTGCTTTTCAGGAATAATGCCGTGATCCTGTCCGAAGTTCATCAGGTAGGCCAGGGCTATGAACTGGGGTACATAATGCCGTGTATCTTTCGGAATATGCGGGTGAAGATCCCAGTAGTTGGTCAGCCCTGTTTTTTTCATGGCCCGGCTGATCCTTCCCTGTCCGGTATTGTAAGAAGCCAGCGCCAGGTCCCAGTCGTTGAACATGCGGTTCAGGAACTTCAGGTAGCGGCAGGCTGCATCGGTCGATTTCTGGGGGTGCATGCGCTCATCTACATACTGGTTGATAGACAGGCCGTACTCTTTGCCGGTGAACGACATGAACTGCCACAAACCTACTGCCTTTGCCCTGGATACTGCCTTCGGGTTAAGACCTGATTCCAGGATGGCCAGGTACTTTAATTCTTCCGGCATGTCATTTTCCTTCAGTATTTTTTCAAAAACCGGGAAATAGACCGACATCTCTTCCATCATGGTCTTGGTGAAATTGGGCCTTCTCTGGGTAAAGTAATTCAGCCAGTATTCCACGCTTTCGTTATAGACCATCGGCATGGTCTTTTCAATAGACTTTAAACGGGCTTTGATAATTTCAGGATCCAGAACCGTGATGGTGTAAGGAACATGGTCCCGCTCATCCATCACCTCTACCTGGTACGGGTAGGAAATTTTAACTTCTTCGACGGGTTGCGACTCAACAGACTCTTCATTCACCCCTTCATTAATCTGACCACTTACACTAAAACCAAATCCAACAACCGCAGAAAAGGTCAAAAATAATTTTGAGAATTTCATAATGTTTCTAAGAGTTTTCAGCATGCCAATACAATATTCCGGAAAGCTACGCTCCAAATTTAATAAAAAGAATCAGTAAAAAAATAAAACACACCATAAAAACTGTTTTTTAAGGTGTTTATTCTATACTCTTTGCGAAATTTAATAAATCTTTTTCGCCAAATGCCCGGCCCAGCACCTGGAAGCCGAAGGGCAGGCCTTCGCGGTTTTTACCGTTAGGCACTGAAACGGCGGGCAGGCCGGCCACGTTGGCGTGCACGGTAAATACATCGGCCAGGTATGACTCCATGGCGTTTTGCGTTTTCTTCCCCAGGTCAAAAGCCGGGGTAGGCGTGGTAGGCGATACCAGGAAGTCAACCTCTTCGAGAAACTTCGCGGTTTTTTTCATGATAACGGTGCGAACCCGCTGGGCACGGGTGTAATACGCATCGTAATAATCGGCGCTTAATATAAAGGTACCGAGCATGATGCGCCGCTTTACTTCTTTCCCGAAGCCTTCTCCCCGGCTTTTCCGGTAGAGATCGTCGAGGTTCCGGGCATCTGCGGTCCTGTACCCGTAGCGTATGCCGTCATAGCGCGCCAGGTTGGAAGAGGCTTCTGCCATGGTGAGCGTATAGTAAACCGGTAAGAGGTATTTCAGCTCGGGAAAGTTCAGCGCTGTGACCTGGTGGCCCTGTTTTTTCAGCTCTTCCAGCCGGGCCAGGGTGGCATCACGTACCTCCGGGTCGAGACCGGGAGAATCCAGGGCGTCTTTAAAATAACCTATCCTGGAGGCACGGGGCGCTTCAGCGAAAGAGGCGTATGCTTCTACGGGCAAAGAAGCTGCCGTACTGTCATACTCATCTTTGCCGGCCATGACCTCCAGCAGGAGGGCAGCGTCAGTCACCGAGCGGGTGATGGGGCCGATGCAGTCAAAAGACGAGGCGTATGCGGCCAGTCCCCAGCGCGAGATCCGCCCGTAAGTAGGCTTCAGGCCCACGGTTCCGCAGAAAGCGGAAGGCTGGCGTACCGATCCGCCGGTATCTGAGCCAATAGAGGCATGGCACAGGCCGGCGCTGACAGCCACGGCACTGGCGCCCGAAGAGCCGCCCGGCACTTTTTTCTCGTTGAGGTAATTCAGGGTAGGCCCAAACGCCGATTTCTCGTTGGAAGAACCCATGCCAAACTCGTCGCAGTTCTGCCGGCCAATGATAATGGCATCTTCATCCAGGAGGCGCTGAACAGCGGTAGCGGAAAATTGGGAAATGAAGCCGTCAAGAATCCGGGAACCGCATTGTATCCCGTGATCTTTATAGGCAATAATGTCTTTGAGCCCGATGACCATGCCGGCCAGCTTACCGGCCGTACCGTTCCTGAGCTTTGCAGAGACCTGCTGCGCACGCTGCCGGGCCTCGTCGGCATACACGTCGAGGAAAACATTCAGATGCTTCAGCGATTCGATTCTTTCGAGGAAGTGCTCTACGGTTTCAGCCAGGTCACTTTGTCCGGATATAAGTTGATTTCTGAAAGAGGGATAATCAGAATACTGCACCTTTCTTTGGGGGTTTAAAACAAAAAACAACAGGTTTGTGAAGGATCACAAATCTGTTGTTCCGTTATAATCTGCAACTGGATAAAATTAGTCTTCTATTTTGGTTGCCTTTTCGATGTTTTCCTTCACATCTTTGGTGGCATCCTTAAATTCTTTGATTCCTTTGCCTAAGCCGCGGGCCAGTTCGGGAAGCTTTTTCGCTCCGAAAAACAACAGGATAACAAAAAGGATGACAAATATTTCAGAACCTCCCAGAGATCCTAAAAACAATAATGTTGCTAGCTCCATCTCACAAATTTTTTAATGTCCAACAAAATTAGTAACTTTTACGGTAAATAAAACCAAAAAATATAAAAAAGTGGTCTACCCTTCGGTAACCTCTGTTTTCTGGTTAAGCAGCCAGAGGTCAAATTTCTCTATTTCATCGGCTACACTGTTGTAAATGAAGGTCATAAGCGCAATGTCATCGGCAAAACCTATCACCGGGAGAATATCGGGAATGAGGTCTATCGGCGAAAGAAAATAAATCATGCCGGCCAGGATGATCACCACGTTTTTGCCTTCCACATTCCGGTAACTTCCATTGGCATAGTGCCTTAAGAGAAGACCCATCGACTTGACACTGTCTTTTATTTTACGGAACGGCGACTTGCCGCCTTCTGATTTCATTTTGGCAAAAACCGTACCCAGAAGTAAGATGATCCCTTTTGAGTTTTTGGATAAACGGCTGGCTTTAAGAAAAGAATTTTTAAAGAATACAGAACCGAGTATCGTTTTTAAGAAGCCTGTTTTTTTCATATTTTACCTAAGTGAATTTTTTTCCGGTCAGAGCACGCACCTTTCAAACATAAAAAACGAAAATCAAAGTTCAATATTGATAAGAAAATAAAAAAATAAAGATATTTTTGTATAGTATTGTTCAACTTAAAAATTTTTCAATAACATAATGAAAGTTACCATTATCGGAGCGGGAGCGGTTGGCGCAACAGCCGCTGATAACATAGCCCGGAAGGAAATTGCTTCTGAGGTTGTCATTCTTGACATCAAAGAAGGTTTTGCAGAAGGAAAAGCTATGGATCTCGCCCAGACGGCCTCTATAGAAGGCTTTGATACCCGTTTAACCGGGGTTACCGGCGATTATTCCAAAACGGCAAAATCAGATGTGATCGTGGTGACTTCGGGTATCCCGCGCAAGCCGGGCATGACCCGCGAGGAGCTGATCGGTACCAATGCCCAGATTGTAGGCGGCGTGGTACGGAATGCCCTGGAGGTTTCGCCCAAAGCGGTCATCATCATTGTTTCCAATCCTATGGATACCATGACCTACCTGACCTATAAGATTGCTGCTGAAATGGGGATTTCCAAGCGCAGGGTGATCGGTATGGGCGGAGCGCTCGACTCATCGCGTTTCCGTTACCGCCTGGGTGAAGCGCTTGGCGTAGCACAAAGTGACCTGCAGGGAATGGTGATCGGCGGCCACGGAGATACCACCATGATCCCGCTGACCCGTCTGGCTACCTGGAACAGCATCCCGGTAAGCCGGTTCCTGTCGGCTGAGCAGCTGAAAGAAGTTGCTGACAAAACCATGGTAGGCGGCGCTACGCTGACCGGCCTGCTGGGAACTTCAGCCTGGTATGCGCCGGGAGCGGCCATCGGGCAGGTGGTAGAGGCTATCCTGCGCGATGAAAAGAAAATTATTCCTTCCTGCGTTTACCTGAACGGAGAATACGGCCAGAAAGACATCTGTATGGGTGTGCCGGTGGTTATCGGCCGTAACGGCTGGGAGAGGATCGTAACGCTGCGTCTTTCTAACGAAGAAAAAGCGGCATTCGAGAAATCAGCAGCGGCCGTTCGGGCCATGAATGCAGCTTTATAAAATGTAAAAAACGCAGATCAGCCGGAAAAAGAAGCCGTTAAGCTTCTCCGGGCCCGATCTGCGTTTTTTTATTTTTCAGGTCCGGTAGTAACCTGTGTTTTCGGTATAAATCGTAACCGCCGCTCATCTGCGGTACCTTTGTTCTGGCTGAGAATAATTTCCGTATTTTCAGCTTTATCAATATTCCATATATCACCGGTGCCGTTGGTGAGCACATCCTGATCACCGAAAATAATGGTCTTCCCGGTCAGGAAAAAGTACAACTTCAGGTCTTCGTCCAGCCCGCTGCATTTTTTAGCGTTCTTCAGCCATCTGTAGATAGGGATCAGCTTATCTTCGCTTTCATCGCCTTTTGAGAAAATAACGCTGTCATCGCTGTAGCAATCTTCCATTTTAGTGACATCGACCCCTGAAAAGAAGTTCTCGGCAATCAGCCATTCTTTTTGTTTTCCGCCGGTAAACGTATCCATTGCCGACAGGCTCACCTCTTTTTTATCACAGGCAGAAGCCACCAATAGCAGAAAAGCAAAATACAGTACAGGTCTCATATTCACACGTTGTTAATTTATAGAACGAAAAAAACTCTGATTCTGGTAAATCAGAGTTTAAAAATTATGCCAAAGTTTGTTTTTTACTTTCCTAAAGCTTTCAACATGGTCTCACCGATCTCTGCCGGAGAGTCTACTACGTGAATGCCGCACTCGCGCATGATGGCCATTTTGGCGGCAGCAGTGTCATCAGCACCCCCGATGATAGCCCCGGCATGCCCCATTCTTCTTCCTTTGGGAGCGGTCTGGCCGGCAATAAAGCCTACCACCGGTTTTTTATTTCCGGTTTCCCTGATGTAGCGGGCGGCTTCTGCTTCCATGCCTCCGCCGATCTCACCGATCATGACAATACCTTCTGTTTCGGGGTCATTCATCAGCATTTCCACGGCCTGCTTGGTGGTGGTTCCGATGATGGGGTCACCGCCGATACCGATGGCCGTGGTCTGGCCCAGGCCTGCTTTGGTCAGCTGGTCTACGGCTTCGTAGGTCAGCGTACCCGACTTGGAAACCACACCGATGGTGCCTTTTTTGAAGATAAAGCCGGGCATGATCCCTACTTTAGCTTCTTCAGCGGTGATAATACCGGGACAGTTCGGCCCGATAAGCGTGGTGTTATAGGCAGAAATGAAAGATTTGGCTTTTACCATATCTTTTGTAGGAATACCTTCTGTGATACAAACAATTACTTTGATACCTGCCTGAGCGGCTTCCATAATGGCATCTGCAGCAAACCCGGGCGGTACAAAAATGATCGAAACATCTGCTCCGGTTTCTTTAACAGCTTCTTCAACAGTATTGAATACAGGTCGGTCCAGGTGAGTTTGTCCTCCTTTTCCCGGAGTAACGCCTCCCACCACATTTGTGCCGTACTCGATCATTTGGCCTGCATGAAATGTTCCTTCCGAGCCGGTGAAGCCCTGTACTATTACCTTCGAATTTTTGTTTACAAGAATACTCATTTTTTACTTGGTTTGACAGATGTCGGTTTTAGAAATTCCAAAGTTTATAAAATCGTCCAAATGTACCTCTCAAATTAGAAAAATACAAATTCTCATCCGGGAAATCAGAGACCGAAGGCTTCTTTTACCTTGTCTACGTAGTCAAGCTTCTCCCAGGTGAAAAGCTCTACTTCAAGCTCTGTACGCTGACCGGCATTTTCAAATACCTTCTTCACTGTTTTCGGTTCTCTTCCCATGTGGCCGTAAGCGGCGGTTTCGGAGTAGATGGGTGTACGCAGCTTCAGGCGTTGCTCAATGGCATAGGGGCGAAGGTCGAAGATCTTCTCCACCACACGTGCAATTTCGCCGTCGGTCAGGTTCACTTTTGAGGTACCGTAAGTGTTCACAAACAGGCCGCAGGGCTGTGCTACGCCAATGGCATAGGAAACCTGCACCAGCACTTCGTCACAAACGCCTGCCGCTACCAGGTTTTTGGCAATAT
This sequence comes from Leadbetterella sp. DM7, assembly GCF_040829825.2. Lineage (NCBI taxonomy): Bacteria > Pseudomonadati > Bacteroidota > Cytophagia > Cytophagales > Leadbetterellaceae > Leadbetterella > Leadbetterella sp. DM7. The sequence continues at coordinate 340,776 of NZ_JBFOLH020000004.1, forward strand.
GACGGGTGGCATAGGCCGCTGAACGGTCTACTTTTGAAGGGTCTTTCCCGGAGAAGGCACCTCCGCCGTGAGCTCCTTTGCCGCCATAGGTATCCACGATGATCTTCCGGCCGGTCAGGCCCGAGTCGCCGTGCGGTCCGCCGATCACAAATTTACCGGTAGGGTTAATGTGGTAGGTGATGTCATCGGTGAAAAGAGGCCGGAGTTCCGGCTTCAGACGGGCTTTTACCCGCGGGATAACAATATTGATCATGTCAGCCTTGATACGGGCCAGCATTTCTTCGTCTCCGGCAAAATCATCGTGCTGGGTAGAGATCACAATGGTGTCAATGCGCTGCGGACGGTTGTCGTCGGCATATTCAATGGTTACCTGCGACTTGGTGTCGGGGCGGAGATAGGTGATTTCCTTGTTCTCTCTTCTTACCGCGGCAATTTCCTGCAGTATTTTATGGGAAAGATCCAGCGCCAGCGGCATGTAATTTTCCGTCTCGCGGGTAGCATACCCGAACATCATTCCCTGGTCACCGGCACCCTGGGCATTGGCTCTGGCTTCGAAATCATCGTCCGACTTCCGGTCTACTCCCTGGTTGATGTCCTGCGACTGCTCATGGATAGCTGAAATAATACCGCACGAGTTGGCTTCAAACATATATTCAGCCTTGGTATAGCCGATTTTCCGGATCACATCGCGGGCAATCGACTGCACATCCAGGTAGGTGGAGGTGTTCACTTCACCCGCCAGCACCACCAGCCCGGTAGTTACCAGGGTTTCACAGGCTACTTTGGAATTCGGGTCGAAGGCCAGGAAATGATCGATCAGCGCATCGGATATCTGGTCAGCAACTTTGTCGGGATGCCCTTCGGAAACAGATTCCGAAGTAAATAAATATGCCATAGTTAAGATGTAATTTATGTCACGATTGCCTGCCACATACCCGCAGGAATACGAGGGAGCAAATTTGGTGATTTTTTTTGTTACTTGAAATAGTATTAGTTAATTAATCTTGTTAACTGTGTTATAATAGATGATTTATCTGCTATTTCTTTGTCTATTAGATAAAACAGCTATCAGCTGTCAGCCTTCAGCTGTTGGCCTTTATAGCTTCCGGAGAACTCTGTTTATGGGTATTTTATAAAACTGACAGCTTACACATTCACGTGTCTTTCCGAGTGGTAGGAAGAACGTACCAGCGGGCCCGATTCTACATACTTTATTCCTCTTTTAAGGCCTTCCACCCGGTATTCTTCAAACAGGTCGGGGTGAATAAATTCAATGACCTCGTGGTGCATTTTGGTAGGCTGGAGGTATTGTCCCAGCGTGAGAATGTCACAACCCACCCGGGCCAGGTCGTCCATGGCTTCAAATACTTCTTCCTTTTTCTCGCCAAAGCCCAGCATGATACCGGTTTTGGTACGTTTCCCGTATTCTTTGGTGCGCCTGATCTGCTCCAGGCTCCGGTCGTATTTGGCCTGGGGACGTATCTTGCGGTAGAAGCTTCGTACGGTTTCCATGTTGTGAGAAACCACTTCCTGGCCGGCCGAGATCATCCTGTACAGGGCATCCCAGTCGCTTTTGGTATCGGGAATCAGCGTTTCAATGGTGGTTTTCGGAGAGAGCGCTTTGGTTTTTACCACGGTCTGGTACCAGATCTCGGCTCCTTTGTCTTTCAGCTCGTCGCGGTTGACTGACGTGATTACCGCATGTTTCACGCCCATGGTATGAATGGCTTCCGCTACTCTTTCGGGCTCGGCGGTATCGTATTCGGTAGGGCGCCCGGTGGCTACGGCGCAGAAGTTACAGCTGCGGGTACATACGTTGCCGAGAATCATAAAAGTAGCTGTCCCTTCGCCCCAGCATTCGCCCATATTGGGGCAGTTTCCGCTCTGGCAGATGGTATGAAGCTTGTTATTATCGACTATTTCCCGAACCTTCCTGTAATTTTCTCCGATAGGTAATTTAACACGTAGCCAGTCAGGTCTTTTTTTCCTTTCAATCAATTCCATTGCCAGCGTCTTTCTTCTTGACGATCGATTTATTTCCAAAATACAAAGTTAGGTAAACACTGACAAAGGTCTGCGGATTATCGGAGAAAGTTGAAGCCAGTATTTCAGGTTTTTTAAAAAACGACTCCACCGTGGTGCCGATCTCCAGCCCGGTGACATTGTCGTTAAAGGTGTTAATGTCAATGTTGGCTGCAATTTTGGCGTGCAGGCCGGGCGTAAATTTCATTCCGCGGAAACCGTTTTTAAGTATGCCGCCCACGCCCACGATATTTCCTTTGATATTGGGATCAAACTGCACAAAGGCGTTATTGTCTTCGTACCTGACGTAGTAAGGTTTCAGGAAGCCCAGGCTGGGACCTGCTGCAAAGATCAGGCTTAGCCCGATGTTACTATCGCGTGTTTTTTGAAAAACGGCATATTCCCGGCCGTATTCCGGTCGTACCGAGAAGAGGTAATTGCGTTTCCCTATGGTAAACTTGGGCCCGAAACCTGTAAACCGGCTGTATTCCCTCGGGTTTTTCAGGTTAACGGCTTCTATGGCCAGGTACCGGTAAACGGTTTTGTTTTTTCGTACCGAAACGGGGGTGGAGCTCCTGACCACCACGCCGCCGATGAGGCTGGTGAAATTACTGGTGGTGGCACCGAAAGCGAGGGTTTTGGTATCTATGCTTTCTTCCTCCTCTTTTTGCGCAAAAGACGGCCAGGCCAGCGTGATGATCCATAAGGAAGTAAGTATTTTTTTTAACATTTTAGCACCCGATGAATAAGTAAAAATAGATTTTTATCGCTTAAAGTACTAACGATCCGGAAGAATAATTTGTTCTAATGCACATCCTGTTTTAATTTTGGTCACGAATCCATTTTACCATTACCTCATGTATCACAACAAAACGGGGGTTGAACGAGAGATTGTAACCGTGGCCTGCTGATACAATGCATTCAACCGAAGCGGCTGCTATTATTAAAGGGGAACTACGATTTTAAGAGCTTTATTATTCCCGAGCTTTTGTTTGTTGAACAGGTTCCTATGCTTAAAGATCAGGATATTGCCTGCGCCCACAATGGGCGCTATCCACAGGAAATCTTTGTTTTTGTGGGGCGGGTTATTGTACAGCCCCCAGTCAAGCAGGGCCATGGGAACAAACGGGCCCATGCTGAGTAAGCCGGTCTTCAGCACACCCCCCCGTTTGTATTTGTACACCGAGCTGACCTCATCGGACCGAAAGCTCAGCTGCTCCATTCTCCGGGCCGACCCGTCGTATTTGTAAATGGTAAACGTGCTGTCTTCAATGAAGGCCAGGTCTTCTTCAAAATACCGTCCGTCGCGGGTTTTGAACCGGAAAACATCTCCCTCAAAATAGCGCCACCTTTTCCCGTTCCGGTAATTGGCCACGACCATGAAAGGGGTTTTGGTGGTGATGGCCTTGTACGATTTGGGGTCGTTTTTACGGAGTAGCTCGTCAACGCCCAGCGCGGTTCTTTTGTGGGGCTCCTTTCCCAGGTTCAGGTCTTCGGTGTTTTGCGCGAAGCAGCCGGGCGCACGAAAAAAGCAGCTGACGGCAATAAGGACAAGTATTTTTTTCATGGCTGTTTTACCTCACTGATGGATACACCGCCGGATATAGCCATTTTCATTAACTCTGTGCTGGGTACGTTCAGGATCTCCACATTCTCACGGGATACAATAAACGTCTGGCCTGAAATGGCGTACCCGTGCGGGCAGTAGACCGACACCATGTCAGGCAGGTTGAATATGTCCAGGTTTTCCTGGGTCAGAAATCCCATTTTCTTTACTACAGGATGATAGTTTATAGTAACCAGCACACCGGTGGTGAACTTTTTCTTTTCTCCTAAGAACGCAGAAATAAGATCTTTAGTGGCTGAATAGAAAATTTTTACAATCGGCAGGTTGGTGAGCTTTTCTTCCAGCCAGTTCTGGATAGTGAAAGGCAGGATACGGGTGAACAGCAGGCCGATAAAGGCTGTACCGCCCACCACGATGAGGAAGCCGAGCCCCGGGATAAAGAATTTTTTATTGGGATCAGACCAGCTCTCAAACTGTATTCTTCCGAGGCTGTCTACGAAATCAAAAGCCGAGAAAAGAATGAGAACGGTGATGCCCACCGGGGCTATAAAAACAAGCCCGCGCAGAAAATAAGAGGCAAGCCTGTTGAATAAATATCGTACTGTATTTCCCATAGCGCAAAACCGGGGTGGAGAAGTGTTATTTCAGGTCCAAAATTAAGGTTTTATTTTGAGACCGCGTTATCCGGCTTCCTGAATAAGTTTATGACCGCGGCAAACTTCGGGCGGAAAAGATTTTGAGAAATTGCGGGGTGAGGTAAATTTGCGGTCAGTAAACAGCGCAAAATAAAAATGAACCTGGATCTGAGAAACCTGACGGCCCTGGTATGTGGCAGTACAGCCGGAATCGGAAAAGCCATTGCCACAGAGCTGGCCCTTTTGGGTGCCAACTGTATATTGATGGCCCGAAACGAGGAAAAACTGAAAGCTGCCGTGGCAGAGCTGGCCCGGCAGGGAGAGCAGCAGCACAGCTACCGGGTGGCCGATTTCAGCGATGTCGCCCGGGTGAAGGCGGCGGCAGAAAGCATAGAAGGGCCTGTGCATATCCTGATTAACAATACCGGCGGACCCCGTGGAGGAGCGCTTCTGGATGCCGATGACGCGCAGTTCCTGGAGGCGTTCAGCCAGCATGTGATCTGTAACCAGCTGCTTGCCCGGATTTTTACCGGAGGCATGAAAGCAGCCGGCTACGGACGGATCGTGAATGTGATCTCCACTTCGGTCAAAATCCCCCTGAAAGGACTGGGCGTGAGCAATACCATCCGCGGCGCTACGGCATCATGGGCCAAAACGCTGTCGAATGAGCTGGCCCCTTTCGGTATAACGGTGAATAACGTGCTGCCCGGCTTTACGGAGACGGACCGGCTCGAAAGCCTGATCGCCGGTAATGCGGCGGCGAAAAATAGCACCCCCGAAGAAGTGGCGGCCGGCATGCGGTCTGAGGTGCCTTTGGGGAGGTTCGGCCGGCCGGAAGAGATAGCCGCACTGGCCGCATTTCTTTGTACCCCGGCGGCTTCCTACATCACCGGGGCGAGCATCCGGGCCGACGGCGGAAGAACAGGAAGTATTTGACGGCTGCCCTGTACAGATTGAATGAATATTCTACTGTTTTGCTATTTAACAAAATAGTAATACTGCTTTTTATAGGAATTGTCAAAAAAAATATTCAATTTGTCATGATTTTAAGAATTTTGCCCTGTACCCGGTAAAAGATGTAGTGATAATGAGCAAAGAGCTTTACTCTTGAAAAAGCAAAATAAAAGAAAGAATTAATTGGTTAATGAAAGGAAAAGCATGGTCATTACGACTATGCTTTTTTTCGTACCGGGGAATGACGAATATCATAAACCGGTACCCGGAAATGATGTATCTTTCCGAAAAGTTTAAGTGCGATGAAAGTAATATTAGTAGCTACAGATTATTCGAAAGAGGCGGAAAACGCAGTAGAATATGCCGCTGCAGCCGCCCGGATGGTGGGTGCGAGGGTGGTTTTGTTTCACCTGTATAAATTATCTGTACATGCCATGAATTCGCGGCTGGGTCCGGGTTCATTTGACGAGCTGTATAAGGCCAGCCGGAAAAAGCTTGAAGACCGCGCCGCGGAAATTGCTGCGCGCTACGGCATTCACGCAGAGGCCGACTGGCATAAAGACGATTTTTATACCGAGCTGAAACAGAGCATAGCCTATTTTAATGCGGATATCCTGGTGCTGGGAATGGCTGAAAAGTCGCTGGAGCAGGATATGCTGGGAAATACTACCACTTCGGTGATTAACCGTTTGCGGTTCCCGGTGCTGGCTATCCCGTCCGGGGTAAAGTTTGAAGGGATCCGGACTATCCTCTTTGCTGCCGATATCCTGCGGGGAGTACACCTGAGCGTGTTGCAGAAAGTGAAGGAGGTGGCGGCCGGTTTCGGTGCAGAGCAGGTGGAGATTTTTCATGTCAGCGACAAGGTGAAGGAAATAGAAAAAGCAGGTATCCGTACCAGTACGGAAAATGCGTTTGGCGAAGGCGTAGAAGGAGTGCGCTATTTTTATAAAAATGTGGAATCGAATGCCGTTATCCGGGAAATCCAGAAAGAGCTGGCAGAGATCAAAGCCGATATGCTGATCATGGTGCCTAACCGCTATGGCTTCTGGGGCTCGCTGATCCACCGGAGCAAGACCCGGATCATGGCATCGGGGAGTCAAGTGCCTTTGTTATCCTTACCCCTGTAGCCTGAAGATGGTTGTTTTTGAAAACGAGGAAGTATACATCATCTGTAAACCTCCGGGGATGTCGGCACAGGAAGACCTTACAGACGGCGATGCTGTGCCCGCACGGTTTCCGGGAACCCATTGCATCACCCGCCTCGACAAGCGGGTAAGCGGGCTGATGATCCTGGCCAAAGAGGCCGCTGCCGCCCGGAAATGGAGCCGGTACCTGCAGGAAGGGGCGATCCGGAAAGTGTATCATTGCGTAGTGGCCCGCCGCCCGGAAGCCGACAGCGGCGAGCTTGTTCACTGGATACGCAAGGAGGCCAAAGCCCGTGTTTTTAACCGGGAGGAGAAAGGAAGCAAGCCGGCGGTGCTTCATTACCGTGTGCTCTGCTCGTCAGAACGTTATCACCTGCTCGAGATACAGATCGCTACAGGCCGGTTCCACCAGATCAGGGCTCAGCTGGCGGCCATTGGCAGCCCGATAGTGGGCGATCTGCGGTACGGGTATAAGCGCAGCTCACCCGACGGCAGTATTTTTTTGTGCTGCACGCAGGTGTCTGTACAGGATATTTCGGTGGAAATCCCGTTGCCGGGAGAATGGGAGCGGTATGGGGTGCTACAAAAGCTGTCCTAAAATTTCGGGGTTCGTAATTTTTTTTGTTGGTTTGCAGCATTATTCAATCAAACGAGATCATGCGCAAGTTTAAAATTTTCCTGTTTATCATCTTCCTGGTTTTCCTGGGGGTGCTTTGGTTTGTGAGTACCGGTTATTATTCTTCCGGCGACCGGGCAGGTACGATCTCCAAATTCAGTGAGCGCGGGTATATATTTAAAACGTATGAAGGCCAGCTGATGGAAGGCGGTTACTCAGGAGAAACCGGCTCGCTTTCGCCCCGTTACTGGGATTTTTCCACCAAAGAGGACTCCGTTGTGGCAAAGCTGCGCCAGGCGCTGTCTACCGGTGAGCGCGTAACGCTCATTTACCAGGAGAAATTTGTGAAATTTCCGTGGAACGGTGACACCAAATACATTGTGACCGATGTGCAGTTCCTGCCTAAAATAGAGCGGATCGAACCCCGGCATCTTCTGCCTGCGCCCCAGGAAACCACTACCGACAGCCTGCCGGCTGATTCGACCGAAATGATTTAATGGCCGGCGACCGGTTTTTCCGGCCGTAACCGGTCGCGAAGGAGAGAAATGCTGATCGTGTCCTCCGGACTTACGTCCGGGAGTTAAGGGTGTTACATTCCTGCTAAACTATCTACCCGGAACTAATCACCCGGAACTCGCAACTATTGTACCCGGAACTACCAACTTTTTCCGTAGCTTTGCATAAACCGAATATTTCCGAATGAACAGAGGGCATAGCTTAAGCCGGCTTTCGCATGAAAAGTTTGATATATGTATCATAGGTGCCGGCGCCAGCGGGGCCGGTGTGGCCCTGGATGCCGCTTTGAGAGGGTATAAAGTAGCCCTGATCGACGGCGGGGATTTCTGCGGACAAACCTCTTCCAAATCTACCAAGCTGATCCACGGCGGGGTAAGATACCTGGAACAGGCCTTCAAAAACTTTGATTTCGGACAGCTGAAGCAGGTAAAGCACGGACTTCGCGAGAGAAAGTACCTCTACTCCAACGCCCGTTATATCACCAAAAAACTGGGCATTATTACGCCCGTTTTCAGCGCTTTTGAAGGGTTCTATTACTTTATAGGCCTTAAACTGTATGGTTTCTTTGCGTTAAAAGACCATTTTCCGTCGGCCCGGTGGCTGACCCGCAAGGAAATGCTCACCGAAAGCCCCCATATTACGGCAAAGGCTCATAGCGGTGTGCTGTATTACGATGGACAGCTCGACGATGCCCGCTACGTGATGGCCCTGGTAAAAACGGCTTACCGCGAAGGGGCTGCCGCGGCCAATTATTGCCGCCTGACCGGCTTTGAAAAAGAGGCTGGCGGGAAGCTGTCTGCGGCCCGGGTAGAAGACGTACTGAGCGGGGAAACCTTTACCCTGCAAAGCACGCTCTTCATTAATTGTACCGGTCCCTTTTCAGATACCATACGGCTGATGGCCAACCCGGCAGAAGAGCGGCGGATTGCACCTTCCAAGGGGGTGCACGTGATGCTTCCGGGAAAGTATTTTGAAGGTGACAAAGCCATGCTGATCCCGAAGACCTCTGACGGGCGTTTGATTTTTGTAATCCCGTTCCGGGGGAAAGTGATGATCGGCACTACAGATACCCCTTATAAAGGCGGAAACGAAGAACCCCGGCTTGAAAAAGAGGAGGCTGCTTACCTCCTGGAAACCGCCCGGCCCTACCTGAAAGATGTGCCGGGGATGCATGAGGTGAAAGCCGGCTTCGGCGGTGTGCGCCCCCTGCTGCTGGCCCGGCGGAGAAGTGAAGAAAACACCAAATCGCTGCTGCGTGACCATGAAGTGGAAGTGGACGAAGAAAGCGGACTGGTCAGCCTTTTGGGTGGCAAATGGACCACCTACCGCCTGATGGCCCAGGATACTATGGATGCCGTGGATACCCTCTTCGGTAAAAAGAATATATGCCGTACGCACGATTACAAGCTGGTGGGAAATGACGAAGAAATCAGCCAGCCGGCCGATCAGGAAGACCTGTTGTGGCAACGCCTGCTGAGCTATTACGGTTGCCTGGCTCCTGAAGTGCTGGCCATTGATGGCCGGAAAGAAGAAAGATTGCACCCTGCCCAGCCCTACCTGGCGGCAGAAGTGATTTTTGCCTGCCGGCACGAAATGGCACAAACCGTTCGTGATTTTATGGCCCGGAGGGTTCGCTGGGAGATCCTTGACTGGCAGTCATGCTTCGAGTCGGTAGAAAAAGTAGGGGAGATCATGGCAGCGGAGCTGGGATGGAGTGTGGAGAGAAAGGAGAGGGAGATAAGAGAATATGGGGAGATGTTACAGCAATGGATGATCGTTCCGGGTAATTAGTTCCGCAGGAACTTAATAACCTCAGTTCCTGTACGCCAGTCCGGAGAACGCGGCAAGGCAACCACCCCGCAAGAATACCCCGTCAGAAAAATGGGTAATAACAGGAAGAAATGTTTTTGAATATACATAAGCTTGACGGGCAGGGCAAAGTATTGCTGACCGACAGCCGGTTTCTTTCGGATCCGGAAAAAAGTGTGTTCTTTGCCATCAAAGGCACCCGGCACGACGGGCACCGGTTCATTGAAGATTTGTTTGCGGCAGGCTTACGGGAGTTTGTGGTAGAAGAAAATACGCTTACTGCCGGGCTGAAGGCATTCCTGGAGAAGCCGGAGGTTCGGGCTTATCCCGTGCGCAGCAGTATCCTGGCCTTACAGGACCTGGCGGCCCGTAAAAGAGAAAAATACAGTTACCCGGTGGTAGGAATTACGGGAAGTAACGGCAAGACCATTGTAAAAGAATGGCTGAGCTCGCTGCTGGAAAAAGACTTTGATGTGGTCAAAAGTCCACGCAGCTACAACTCGCAGATCGGCGTGGCCTTATCGGTCTGGGAAATGTCTTCCAAAAATGACCTGGGTATTTTTGAGGCGGGGATCTCGCAGCCCGGTGAAATGCAGGCGCTGGAGAGGATGATCCGGCCCACATTGGGTATTTTTACCAATATCGGGTCTTCACACAGTGAAGGATTCCGGGATAACCGGGAGAAGGTCCGGGAGAAGCTCCTGCTTTTTCAAAGGGCGGAGGCCCTGGTCTATTGCCGAGACTACATGGAAATAGAAGAAGAGATCAGAAACTTTCTGCTGCCGTTGAACCCGGGTATCCGGCTTATGGGATGGTCGGCTTCGGCTATTTGCCGGGAGGGTGATAAGCTTTGTTTTGAAATTTCTTCAGAAGGGGTAACAGAAACATTTATTCTGCCGTTTTCAGACAACGCCTCGGTTGAAAATGCCGTTCACTGCGCCTGTGCCGGGAGGTACCTGTTAAGGCATAGAGGAACAGAAAGATTTCGGGAACGCTTTCGCTTCCTGAAGCCGGTAGAGATGCGGCTGGAGCTGAAAGAAGGGCGCGAAGGCAATTACGTGATAGACGATACGTACAACAACGACCTGGGCGGACTGAAAATGGCGTTGAACTTCATGAGCCAGACGCATACCAAGCGCGACAAGGTGCTGATCCTGAGCGATATGTTTCAGTCGGGCTTATCAGAACAGGAGCTCATGGCAGAAATGCTGAACCTGATTCGCCCGCAGAAGATCAAAACCTTTATCGGTATCGGGGAGAATCTTGCGTCTTTCCCGGTGAAATTACCCGGAACCGGGGTGAAATGTTTCAAAACCACCGGGGAGTTTCTTAAAAGCGGGATTTTGGAGAGTTTCCGGAACTCGCTCATCCTGGTGAAAGGAGCCCGGTCTTTTTCGTTTGAGCATATCGTGGAAAAGCTGGTGAAACGGATTCACGGTACCGTACTGGAAATTAACCTCGATGCCATTACGCACAACCTGAATGTTTACCGGGGCAAAATCGGGCCTCAGACCCGGCTGATGGTGATGGTAAAGGCGTTTGCCTATGGCAGTGGCAATGAAGTGGCGGCCTGGCTGCAATACCACCGGGTAGATTACCTCACCGTGGCATACCCGGATGAAGGAGTAGCGCTCAGGCAAAACGGGATTACCCTGCCCATCATGGTCATGAATGCCGATCCTAACAGCTATTCCACCTTGTTTGAGCACCGTCTCGAGCCGGAGATTTACAGCTTTCGTGTGCTGGAAGCCTACCTGAAAGCCAAAAAGCTCTGGCGACCGGAAGAGGTCACCCGGGTGCACCTGAAAATTGATACGGGTATGCATCGACTGGGTTTTATGGAGAACGAAACGGGGAGGTTAGTGGAAATACTAAAGGAAAATCCTGCCGTGGAGGTGGCCACTATCTTCAGCCACCTGGTGGGAGCAGACGCTGAAGAGCACAATGCGTTTTCACGCGGGCAAATTGCTTGTTTTGAACGGGTATCTGCCCGCATAATTTCAGAAACAGGTTGTACACCGCTCCGTCATATCTGCAATACCGCCGGAATTACCCGGTTTCCGGAGGCCCGGTACGATATGGTACGGCTGGGGATCGGGCTATACGGAGTGGAATCATCGGGCCTGGAAACCGGTGTTCTCGAACCGGTAGCTACCCTTAAAACAACCATTTCGCAAATCAAGCAGCTCCCTGCAGGAGAAACCGTGGGATACAGCCGCAGCGGCGTGCTGGAGCGCAACTCCCGCATTGCTACCATTGCCATTGGCTATGCCGATGGCTATGACCGGCGCTTCAGCAAGGGCAATGCCGTGGTAAATGTTAACGGAACCCTGTGTAAAACCGTAGGCAACATATGCATGGATATGACCATGATCGACGTGACCGATGCCGTATGCGAAGAAGGTGACGAGGTGATTGTTTTTGGCGGAAAACCCGGCATTGCCGAACTGGCAGCGAAGATAGGCACTATTCCGTATGAGCTGTTGACGGGGGTATCAGAACGCGTGAAACGGGTATTTTATCACGCATAATATCAGGATAGATTCTGAAGGTCGTCAAGATCTTTTGGTCTGCCTGATTCTCTCTTTGCTTCCAAAAACCTGCCAACAAGAATATAGCGTACATGGTTGTTGTTTAAGGCAGAGATGAATTCTCTGAAGTCTTCATTGAAAATATTGCCCATATAGCTAATGGTTACACCGGGCACAAAATTTTGTTTTGTCCATTGGCGGCGGGCTTAGAAAAGGATGGTTATAAGCAATACTATTTAAATAAGCAGAAATCTGAAGTCGTTCCTGCCAGGATAATTTACGGTAATATTGAGAATGGTCAGTTGCTTCCTTTGCAGTTTGAGCCTTAAAGACATTCCTGTTTAATCTAAAAGTATTCATATTACAAAGTTAGAGCAAGTTTAAAATATTTGACTAATACTTTACTATTTCCCGTCAAGTCATCCGGTAAAATAAGATAGAAGCAAATGTACTACCTCAGCCTGAAAGAATCCAGGTTGCTGCTGATTCTGTTAAGATAGGCTTCGAATTGCGGGGTTTCTGCTGTAAAGGTAATAATGTACATTTTACTGTCTTTGATGTGGTAGTATTGTTTCCAGGTCTGGTGAAACCCGCTTTTAAGGCCTTTGTAAATGATATATTCGCTGTTGCCGGAAAGCTTTTTCCTTTCCAGGAGCTCAAAGTTTTCAATCACAGAGGGGAGATACCCGATAGAAAAGGCGGTATATTTTTCTACTGGGTAGTTTTTGGAAGGAGCATCTGCTACGGTGATGTTGATATTTTCCAGGAAAGTGTCAGAAGGGCTGTCCTGCGGGGCCAGAAAGGAGCAGTCGGTTTCCGTACAGTTATCTTTTACTTTCCATCCGTCCGGGATGTCCAGGGTGTAGGAGAAATTGCGGAGGGAATCAGCAGGGAGGGCGTGGGCTCTGAAAACAACGAAGCAAAACAGCAACAGTAATTTTTTCATAACGGTTATTTGTCAAAATAATGCCCCATAGCGGAAATATGCTTAATTTATCTCTACAATTTTCCCGAAATCGTCCCAGAAGCTGGGATAGGATTTGGCCACCACTCCGGGTTCTTTGATAACGATGTCTCTTAACATGGCTACGGGGGCAAAGGCCATGGCCATGCGGTGATCGTCATAGGTGTCGATCACCGGCATTTCAGCGGGGTTGAAGAAATGCGTGACCTTGTATTTATGGTTGGGCTCAATTTCTATAAGCTCAGCTCCTATTTTCTTCAGCTCGTTCTGCAGGGCCAGCACACGGTCGGTTTCTTTGATCTTCAGGCTTTCTATGCCGGTGAGCTCCCCTTCCATTTTCAGGCCGGCCAGCACTACGGCTACGGTTTGGGTGAGATCGGGACAGTTGGAGAAATCCCAGCGGAAAGTATGGGCCGGAGAGATCTTTTCCAGTAAGACACCGTCTTCGGTAAAGGTACTTTTTACGCCCAGTTGAGCCATAATGTCTGTGATGGCGCTGTCGCCCTGCAGGGAATTCTGCTTCAGGCCCAGCAATTCAATCCTGGAGCCGGGATGCCCGGCCAACGCTACTACCGAATACCAGTAGGAAGCTCCTGACCAGTCGGATTCAATTTTATAGGTAACGGGTTGGTACGCCTGGGGCTCTACCCGCAGCTTTTTGTTTTCCCAGTCGGCCGAGACCTGCACGCCGGAGGCTTCCATCTGCCGGATGGTCATGGTGATATAGGGTACAGAGCCCACTTCGCCCAGCAACTCAATCTCCAGCCCTTTTTCCAGCCGGGGGGCAATCATAAGAAGGGCGGAAATGTACTGGCTGCTTACATCACCGCGGATGCTGATCTTACAGGTTTTCTGGGGACCGAAGCCGTTGATCTTCAATGGAGGGTACCCTTCCCTGTCCAGGTATTCAATATCGGCGCCCAGCTCTTTCAGGGCTTCTGCCAGCAGGCCGAGGGGCCTTTCGCACATCCGGGCGGTTCCGGTCATAATACGGGGCTGGTTGGTCACTGAAAAATAGGCTGTCAGGAAACGCATGGTTGTACCGGCATCCAGCACATCAGCAACAGGGCCTTCTGATTCCAGCAAACGGATCATCGTTTGGGTATCGCGGGCAGTGGAAAGGTTTTGTAAATCGCTTTTAAAGCCGGTCAGCGCATGAATGATCAAAGCCCGGTTACTTTCACTTTTCGAAGATGCAAGGGCTATTCGTTCGTTAAATTCTCCTGACGGTTTCCTGATATGATACTGACTCAAAGCAAATACGTTTTGTTGAAGAGCAAAGATAAAGTTATTTTTTAGTGGAAATTACAGCGGGTGTTTTTATTTGATTTTTTGCACCTGCACAGCATGTTATATGGTATTTTTCTAAGTTTTGGTTTAACCGTTTACCGCTTGTCCGGTTTCGAAACCTATCTTCTTTTGAAAGCATACGTTTATCCGAAAGTTGTTGCCCAAACCGGTATATATAATATTTTTGTCATAAGAAAAACGAATTCTAACACTTAAATTTATATATATTATGTATCCTGTACTTGCTATTGTGTTTTTGGTGGTGGTTCTGATTATGATGGGGGTGAAGGTGGTACCCCAGCAGACCGCATTTATTGCAGAGCGCCTGGGGAAGTTCAACGGTGTGCTCCAACCCGGCATTAACTTTATTATCCCGTTTTTTGACCGGATTGCGTACAAGCACAGCCTGAAAGAAAAGGCATACGATATTCACGAGCAGATCTGTATCACCAAAGATAACGTTCAGGTGCGGGTCGACGGGGTGATCTTCCTGCAGGTGATTGATCCGAAACAGGCGTCGTACGGTATTAACGACTTTGTGTTTGCGGTAACCCAGCTGGCCCAGACCACCATGCGGAGTGAGATCGGTAAAATTGATCTCGATAAAACCTTCGTGGAACGGATGGTCATTAACCACGCCGTGGTGGCGGCTATTGACGAGGCGGCCATTGGCTGGGGTGTGAAAGTATTGCGTTACGAGATCAAGAACATTACGCCTCCGGCTACCGTGCTGCAGGCCATGGAAAAGCAGATGCAGGCAGAGCGGGAAAGGCGTTCAGTGATCCTGGAATCAGAAGGTAAGAAACAATTTGCCATCAATGTAGCTGAAGGAGAGAAGGCCCGGCTGGTGCTGGAATCGGAAGCCCAGAAGCTGCAGCAGATCAACCAGGCAGAAGGTGAGGCATCGGCTATCCGTTCGGTGGCTGAAGCTAAGGCAGAGTCTATCCGCCTGATTGCAGAAGCGCTCCAGGAAAAAGGCGGGATGGAAGCCCTGCAGCTGCGGGTGGCGGAAGATTACATTGAGCAGTTCGGTAAACTGGCTAAAACGAACAATACTATTATCCTGCCGTCTAATCTGGCCGATATGTCAGGCGTTATAGCTACAGCAATGAGTGTTATTAAACAAGAAAAATCGAAGTAAATATGGAACCCATCAGCATCTGGATAGTTATCGGAGTGGCCCTCCTGATTGCCGAAATCCTTTCGGTATCGTTTTACTCCATCTTTTTTGGAATGGGGGCATTGATTACCGCGCTTTTTATTTACCTGGGTTTTGCCGACGACCTGACGACCCAGCTACTGATTTTCGGGGTGGCGTCATTGGGAAGCCTGCTGATCTTCCGGCAGCGGCTGCTGGAAGTATTCAATAAGAACGCAAAAGAATTTAAGGAGATCGTAGACGACTTTGCCCGGGTATCGGCCCCCATTCCGCCGCACGGCGAAGGGAAAGTCTTTTATCGCGGCGCCGACTGGATCGCCTATTCTGACGCCGAACAGAGCATTGAAAAGAATGCCCGGGTGAAGATCAGGAAGATCGACGGGATCAAGCTGATCGTAGATCCCGCCTGAGAAACGCATCGGGCAGAAAGAAGCTGTTCCGGCAAATACATCAACTGACGTGTTGACAGGACCTGTAGCAGGTTCGTCACTACGGTGTCGGATGTATTTGCCGGAGCAGCTTCGCTGTTTTAATACCGCATAACCACCAACAACTGCTTCTTTGCAGTCGCATAGCTGCCTGCACCTGATTTTTATTTTATTTGCAACAATGTTGCAATAATAAATGTTAATTATATTTGCATCATTGTTGCAAGTAAATGGGCATTTTAAAAAATAGGATATGAAACGAACAGGCAAATTACCGGTAACCGTATTAAGCGGTTTCCTGGGGGCAGGGAAAACTACCCTGCTCAATCATATTTTACACAATAAGGAGGGGCTAAAAGTAGCGGTCATCGTTAACGACATGAGCGAAGTGAACGTAGATGCCCGCCTGGTGGAAAGCCAGGATACTCTCTCACGTACAGAAGAAAGACTGGTGGAAATGAGTAACGGCTGTATCTGCTGCACCTTGCGTGAAGACCTGATGACCGAAGTGGAAAAGCTGGCAAAAGAGCAGAAATTCGACTACCTCCTGATCGAGAGTACGGGCATCAGTGAGCCCGTGCCCGTAGCGCAGACGTTTTCGTATGTGGATGAGCAGAGCGGTATCGACCTGTCGCGCTTCAGCTACATCGATACCATGGTTACCGTGGTAGACTGCTATAATTTCTTCAATGATTTCGGAACTAACGAGCTTTTGCAGGACCGTCGCCTCACCGACATGGAAGGCGACCACCGCACCATCGTTAACCTGCTGACCGACCAGATCGAGTTTGCCAATGTGATTATCCTGAACAAGGCCGACCTGGTAGATGCCCATACATTGGGTTTGCTGAAGGCTTCCCTGAAAAAGCTGAACCCCGGCGCCCGGATCATCCCCGCAGTTTTCGGGAAGGTACCGCCCGGTGAAATGCTGAATACCGGGCTTTTTGACTTTGAGGAGGCGCAATATTCGGCCGGCTGGCAAAAAGAGCTGGAAGCAGAGAGCCACACACCCGAAACCGAAGAGTACGGGATAAGCTCATTTGTATTCCGTGACCGCAGGCCTTTTCACCCGGAGCGTTTCTGGAAATACCTCAATGAAGAATACCCCGAAGGTGTTATACGGGCAAAAGGTCTTTTCTGGCTGGCTTCCCGGCCGGATGATGCGCTTAATTTTTCACAGGCCGGCGGCTCGTCGCGACTGGAACCGGCCGGTGTATGGTGGTGCAGCATGCCGTACGGAGAGCGGGTACAGTATGCCGCTTTTGTGCATAACCGGGAGATAATTGAAAGCCGGTGGAGCAGGCAGTGGGGCGACCGTATGAACGAGCTGGTGTTTATCGGGCAGGATATGGACAAAGAAAAAATGATCAGCGATCTGCATGGATGCCTGCTGAATGAAGCGGAAACGGATGCTTTTGAGCGGGGAGAAACTTTTATAGATTTTTTTGAAAATATATTTGTTAGATAAATCTAACTTTTATATTTTTGTGAATCAATAATAAAAATAGACATATGAAATATATTTTGACATTCCTGATTATCCTGACCGGAGGTGCAGTTGTTCTGGGCCAGACCGGCAGCTTGACCGGCAGGGTGGCGGCAGGAGGTAAGCCGCTGGAATCTGCCACTGTTACCGTGAAAGAGAAAAACCTGGGAACCATAACAGATGAAGAAGGCCGGTTTTTGCTGGCTGAGGTGCCCCTTGGCAAGCAGACCATTGAAGTGAGCCTGATAGGATACGGACGAGAGATCGTAACCGTGGAGGTGAAGCCGGGGGCAAACGTGGTGAACGATATAGAATTGAAGCCAATAGATCATTCGCTGGAGGAGGTAGTGATCAGCGGAACGATGAAGGAGGTTTCCCGGCTGGAAAGTCCTGTGCCGGTAGAAGTTTTTACGGCGCGATTCTTTAAATCGAACCCAACGCCTTCGGTATTTGACGCTCTGCAGATCGTCAACGGTGTACGGCCACAGGTAAATTGCAACGTATGCAATACCGGTGATATCCACATTAACGGGCTGGAGGGGCCGTATACCATGATACTGATTGACGGAATGCCCATTGTAAGTGGCTTGTCTACCGTGTACGGGCTCAGCGGCATTCCACAGGCGCTGATTGAGCGAATGGAAGTAGTGAAAGGCCCTGCTTCCACGCTTTACGGCAGTGAAGCGGTAGGAGGCCTGATCAACATTATTACCAAAACGCCTCTGAAAGCACCCCGGTTTTCGGCCGATGCTTTTGCCACTACCTGGGGAGAGGTCAGCACAGACCTGGCGGGGAAGTTTACATTGGGGGAAAAGACCCGCTCTCTTTTGGGGGTGAATTATTTCAATTACCAGAATCCGCTGGATAAGAACCACGATAATTTCACCGACCTTACCCTGCAGAACAGGATATCGGTTTTTAATAAATGGGATTTTCAGCAGAGGCATGGCCGGGCGCTGTCGGTAGCAGGCAGATACATGTATGAGGACCGCTGGGGCGGCGAAATGAACTGGAACCGCTCGTACCGGGGCGGTGATGAGGTATACGGAGAAAGCATCTATACCCGCCGCTGGGAGACATTCGGCAATTACAGGCTGTCTTCCCGGTTCAATTTCATGTTCAGCGCTAACTGGCATGACCAGAACAGCGTGTACGGCAGCACACCTTACCTGGCCAGCCAGGATATCTATTTCGGGCAGCTGACCTGGAGCCGGCAATACAGGGCACATGACCTGCTGGCCGGCCTGGCTTATCGTTATACGTATTACGACGACAACACCCCGGCCACCTGGGCTGACGGGAGAAACCAGGCCAGCCACACCCATTTGCCGGGTATGTTTCTCCAGGATGAGATCAGGCTGAGCTCCCGCCACACCGTTATGCTGGGTACCCGTTACGACTACAACTCGGTACACGGAAATATTTTCTCCCCCCGTATCAACTACAAATGGAGCTCTGCCGACCGCTCTACCGTATTCCGGCTGGGCGGAGGCAACGGTTTCCGGGTAGCCAATGTGTTTACAGAAGACCACGCTGCGCTCACCGGGGCCCGTGAAGTAGTATTCCTGGAAGACCTGAAGCCTGAAACGTCGTGGAATGTAAATGCCAACCTGGTGAAAAAATATTACCTGAAGAGGGGTACCTTCCTGAACCTGGATGCCACCGCATTTTATACCTGGTTTAACAATAAGATCATCCCGGATTACGACACCGATCCCAATAAGATCATTTACGCCAACCTGGACGGTTACGCCGTATCCAAAGGGATATCGCTGAATGCAGACGCCGCTTTTGCCTGTGGCCTGAAGGTTTTACTGGGCGGCACGCTGATGGATGTATACAATACGGAGGAAGGAACGAAAAAAAGACAGATGTTTGCCGAGCGTTTTACCGCAACCTGGAGTGTAGGGTATACGTTCTCCCGCCAGAAGATCACGCTGGATTATACCGGAAATCTCTACGGGCCGATGCGTCTGCCGCTCCTGGGTGACCTGGACCCCCGGCCGGAGTACTCGCCCGTGTGGAGCATTCAGAATATACAGGTCACCAAAAGCTTTAACGACAAATGGGAGATCTACGGGGGCGTTAAAAACCTACTGAACCAGACACCGGCCAGACATGCGCCCTTCCTGATTGCCCGTGCCAATGATCCTTTTGACAAGCAGGTGATTTTTGACGGCAACGGATTTCCCGTACCCAACGAAAGCAACCCGTACGGTTTAACCTTTGACCCGTCATACGTCTATGCATCCAACCAGGGGATCCGGGGATTCCTGGGGGTGAGGTTTACGGTGAAGTGATTACAGCCGGAAGCTCGTCTTTCTATGAAGAGTAGGTTTTTCATCAGCTTGTATCAATACGGCCTACAATTCGAGAATTATCCCTTCTTCTGCCACATGAAACCCGTTTTGGAGTACTTCCCGGTACGCCTCGCTGGCGGGGTTGAGCAACGGATTGGTATGGTTCAGGTGTATAAAATACACTTTGGCTTTTTCTGCGGCAGGCAGGTTTTTCAGCAGCTTCATGGTTTCTTCAACAAACGGGTGGGGGATTTCTGACATATCTCTGCCGGGTATCTCGCCGTTTTTAAAGAAGGTGGCGTCCAGCAGCGCATAATCTACCTGCGCCAGCATATCTTCCAGGTTTTTGTGCCAACGGTCCCATTTGTCAATATCGGGTATGAAAAGGGCCTTCCTTGCGGGGCCGTGAATGATAAAACCCACGGTTTCGGAATATTCGTCCCGGTGAGGCACCCGTACCGGGGTCACCTGCAGGTTCCGGTTAAGTGTAACCGGCTGATCTTCCTGCATTTCTTTAACCGCTATATTGCTGAGCTTTACCAGCTGTTCCCAGGGGCCATTGGTCTCCAGGAAGGTTTTGAGTTTAGGCATGGCATATACCGGCATTTTCCTGGCATCAGCCGCCTCCCGCCCCAGGTACATCAGCCCGGTATAATGCCCGATATGGGCGTGTGTCAGGAAGATGCCGTCTGGTAACGGGCTGCCGGCTTTACCGCTGAGAGCCATCAGGGTTTTTACCTGGGAGGTGATATCCGGGGTGGCGTCTAACAGCCAGGCCTGCCCCGTTTCGGCATCGGTCACGCCGATACACGATACCTGCCGCTTTTGGCCGGGCAGCAGGTTTTTACAGCATTCTTTTTCACAGCCTATCTGCGGATACCCGGCATCCTGCGCGGTGCCCAGAACCACCAGGCGGGCCTGGGAAAAAACCGGAACCTGCACGATCAGGAGGAGAAGGAGGGCGTATTTAAACATAGATAGTTCCGAGTAGTGAGTTCCGAGTGATTAGTTCCGAGTAGTGAGTTCCGAGTAGTGAGTTCCGAGTGATTAGTTCCGAGTGGTGAGTTCCGGGTAGTTTCAATCGCTGTCAATAAACCGTTTTGTAATGGGCGCATAAGAGTCGATCCGCCGGTCGCGCAGGTAAGGCCAGGTGGTGCGGTAGTATTCCGTTTTGTCAAGGTCTATTTCTTCCACATGTACTTCTTCCCGGTCGTGAGAGGCTTTGTACAGCAGCCGGCCGTGCGGGTTGGCAATAAACGAGCCGCCCCAGAACTGCTGGTTGGCCTCGGTGCCCACCCGGTTGACCGAAACCACGTAAAGGCCGTTGGCTACGGCATGGCTCCGCTGTATGGTTTCCCAGGCATCGTGCTGTTCCCGGTTGATCACGGGGTCTTTTTCGTCCAGGTCCCAGCCAATGGCCGTAGGGTAGAACAGGATCTCGGCTCCCATCAGCGAGGTGATACGGGCGGCTTCCGGGTACCACTGGTCCCAGCAGATCAGCACGCCGATGCGGGCAAAACGGGTTTCAAATATTTTATAGCCCAGGTCGCCGGGGGTGAAATAGAATTTTTCGTAGTAGCCGGGGTCGTCAGGAATGTGCATTTTCCGGTATTTGCCCAGGTAGGAACCGTCGGCATCAATGACGGCTGTGGTATTGTGGTACAGCCCCTGTGCTCTTTTTTCAAAAAGGGAAGCAATGATCACCACGCCCAGCTCCTGCGCCAGGGGCCGGAGGAGGTCGGTGGTAGGGCCGGGAATGCTTTCGCCCAGCTTAAAGTTTTCGTGGTCTTCCACGTCGCAGAAGTACAGGGAGGTGAACAGCTCCTGCAGGCATACAATCTGGGCGCCCTGAGCGGCCGCTTCCCGGATTTTCTCTACGGCTTTCTGCCGGTTGTTGTCTACACTTGCCGAGCAGGTCATCTGAACCACACCTACTTTTACGTTTTTCATCTTGCACTCAATTTTTCCGAAAGATAGGCAAAAAGCCGTGAGCTGTCAGCTATGAGCGGTGAGCTTTTAGCTTTCAGCGGTCGCACAGAGACCGTCGGATGCGCCTGTTACGGGTTGAAAGTTTGTTGGCTGAAAGTTGTCAGTCAACAGCTGTTTTGTTTGGCTTAAGGGTGGTCTTCCGGTTTTTTGTATGGAGAAAAAGGTTTTTTGTTTTAGAAAAATCTGCCGGGTAGGATAATTTTTATAGAAATTATAATAATAAAAATAAAATATGAGTTTTCAATATAAAATATTGTTATAATTTATTGAGTCGAAATAAAAGTCTGATAAATTGCATACAAAGTATATTTTGTATTATATAGTTATATTTTTTCAATATATAATACTATTCTTAGAATATTTAGGCAGTTTCAAAGATGATGAAGACAAATAAAGGGTTGTACCTTCCTGATTTTGAGCATGATGCATGTGGTATCGGGTTCCGGGCACATTTAAAAGGAGGGAAATCGCACCAGATCGTAGCAGATGCCATCACCATGCTCGAACGTATGGACCACCGGGGGGCTTGCGGCTGCGATCCGAACACGGGCGACGGCGCCGGTATACTGCTCCAGATTCCGCACGAATTTCTTTACGATGAATGCCTGGAGCTGGGTTTCCGGCTGCCGAAATACGGTGAATATGCGGTAGGAATGATCTTTTTTCCTGCAGATGAAAAACAAAGAAACGAATGCCGGGAGATCATCAACCGGAAAGTGGAGAAGCTGGGCTTCGGGCTTTTGGGCTACCGGAAGGTACCCACCCGCAACGAAACGCTGGGCGAGGAGTCACGTTCGGTAGAGCCCTGTGTGGAGCAGCTGTTTCTCCGGCTCACAGATGCGGACAGCCTCACGTTTGAACGAAAGCTTTACGTACTGCGGCAGATCACGACCAAGTTGATTCACGAGTCGGTAGCCGGCTCGGAAGAGAGCTTTTACTACAGTTCGCTGTCGACCAAGACCATTTCCTACAAAGGACAGCTGACCACCGATCAGCTGAAATATTATTTTCCTGACATTACCCGGAAAGACGTGATCTCGGCCTTTGCCATTGTGCATTCCCGTTTTTCCACCAATACCTTTCCGTCCTGGAAGCTGGCCCAGCCTTTCCGGTATATTGCCCATAACGGGGAGATCAATACCGTAAAGGGGAACGTCAACTGGATAAAAGCCGGTGAGGCTTCTTTCTGTTCGGAGTTTTTTACCGACAAGGAGATGCAGATGATCCTGCCCATTTGTAATAAGGGAAACTCCGACTCAGCCCACCTGGATAACGCAATAGAGCTGCTGCACCTTTCAGGCCGCTCCCTGCCCCATGTGATGATGATGCTGATCCCGGAAGCCTGGGAGGAGAACCCCGATATGGACCCGGTCCGAAGGGCATTTTATGAGTTCCACTCGTCGGTGATCGAACCGTGGGACGGCCCCGCATCCATTTCCTTTACCGACGGCCGGATCGTGGGGGCTACCCTCGACCGGAACGGGCTGCGCCCCTCCCGGTACTGGGTTCTGAAAGACGACACCGTGGTGATGGCTTCTGAGGCCGGCGTGCTGGATATTGATCCCGCACAGGTACTGTATAAAGGCCGACTTCAACCCGGAAAGATGTTTGTGGTGGATATGGAGCAGGGGCGGATCATCCCCGATGAGGAGCTGAAAGCGGATATCTGCAGCCGGCAACCGTACCAGCAGTGGCTCGACGAGCACAAGATCATGATCCGCGATCTTCCCGAATCTATCCGGCCGTATACCCAGTACAGCGAGGAAGGCCTGCTGAAAAGGCAGATTGCTGCCGGCATGACCTCCGAAGACCAGCGCCTGATCCTGACCCCCATGGCTACTACCGGCGGAGAGGCCATCGGCTCTATGGGCATTGACATTCCGCTGGCGGTGCTGTCAGACCAGAGCCAGCATATCTCGTCTTATTTCAAGCAGCTTTTTGCCCAGGTAACCAACCCGCCCATCGACTCGATCCGGGAGCGGTCTATCATGTCGCTGATCTCGTTTGTGGGGGCTTCTGAAAATATCCTGTCGGAGTCGCCCAAGCACTGCCGGCAGGTACAGCTGGACCAGCCCGTGCTGACCATCCGGCAGTTTGATAAGCTGCGGTTTGTAGACTACGAGGGTTTCCAGGCCAAGACCATCAATACCTATTTTAACGTGGATACGCCTGATCCGGCCCGGGCGCTGGAGTTTGCCCTGGAGCGGATCTGCCGTTACGCTACAGACGCCATCTATGACGGCTTTGAGATCATTATCCTCTCAGACCGGGCCATTGATTCTGACCATGCGCCCATACCTTCGTTGCTGGCGGTATCGGCGGTACACCATCACCTGATCCGTAAAGGCCTCCGCGGAAAGATCGGCCTGCTGGTAGAGAGCAGCGATATCTGGGAAACCCATCATTTTGCTACGCTGATCGGGTACGGTGCTTCCGGGATATGCCCGTATATTGCCTTTGAGACCCTTTCCCACATGAACCGGAAGGGGATGATCGCCGGCGAATATACCGATGAGCAATTGTACAAAAATTATATAAAGGCAGTCAATAAGGAGCTGCTGAAGATCTTCTCTAAAATGGGAATCTCCACGCTGGCCTCTTACCGGGGAGCCCAGATCTTTGAATGTATAGGGCTCGGAAAACCTTTCGTAGACCGCTTCTTTACAGGAACGGTCTCGCGGATCGGCGGACTGGGCATGGAAGAGATTGCCCGCGAATGCCTGGTGCGGCATACGGTGGCTTTCCCGAAAGTGCCGGTAGAAAGCGTAAAAAGGCTGGAAACGGGCGGGGTATACCAATGGAAACAGCGGGGCGAGAAGCACCTGTTTAACCCGGATACCATTCACCTGCTGCAGCAAGCCACCCGCATCGGGGTTTCGGATCAGAAAAGAGGATACGAAATATTTAAAAAATATACCCGCTTAATGAATGAGCAGGCCGATAAGTCGATGACGCTTCGCAGCCTGCTCAAATTCAAAAATACAAGCCCCGTTCCGTTAGAAGAGGTAGAGCCGGTAGAAAGCATCCTTAAACGTTTTGCTACCGGGGCCATGTCTTTCGGTTCCATCTCGTGGGAGGCGCATACTACGCTGGCCATTGCCATGAACCGGATCGGCGGAATGTCAAACTCGGGTGAAGGCGGCGAAGACGAAGCCCGTTTTACCCTGCTGCCCAACGGCGACAGCATGAATTCGCGGGTGAAACAGGTTGCTTCGGGCCGTTTCGGGGTAACCTCCTATTACCTGACCCATGCCGATGAGCTGCAGATCAAGCTGGCGCAGGGAGCCAAGCCGGGTGAAGGCGGGCAGTTACCCGGCCACAAGGTGGATGAATGGATAGGCCGTGTAAGGCACAGCACACCGGGTGTGGGGCTGATATCGCCGCCACCCCATCACGATATTTATTCGATTGAAGACCTGGCCCAGCTGATCTTTGATCTTAAAAATGCTAACCGGAGGGCCCGTATATCCGTAAAGCTGGTTTCTGAAGCCGGCGTGGGAACGGTGGCTTCCGGAGTGGCCAAGGCCCATGCCGATGCCGTACTGATTGCCGGGTACGATGGCGGCACGGGAGCCAGTCCGCTGTCGTCAATCCGCCATGCGGGCCTGCCCTGGGAGCTGGGCCTGGCAGAAACTCACCAGACCCTGGTCAGGAATAAGCTGCGGGGCCGGATTACCGTGCAGACCGACGGTCAGATCCGTACCGGCCGTGATATCGTGATAGCTACCCTGCTGGGTGCCGAAGAATACGGTGTGGCCACTGCCGCCCTGGTGACCGTAGGCTGTATCATGATGCGGAAATGCCACCTGAATACCTGCCCGGTAGGGGTGGCTACCCAGAATAAAGAATTACGGGCCCTGTTTTCCGGGCAGCCGGAGCACGTGGTCAATATGTTTACTTACCTGGCTATGGAGGTGCGCGAGATTATGGCCGGACTGGGCTTCCGGACCATCAACGAAATGATAGGCCAGAGCCAGTACCTGGCACCCCGGAATCCTAAAGATCACTGGAAACGGAAACATCTCGATCTTTCCCGGATACTGTACCGCGAAGAGGTGGATACGGCACTGTACAAGCAGGAAGAACAGGATCACGGGATAGCCGATGTGCTGGATCATACGCTGATCAGGGATGCGCAGGAAGCATTGGATAACCAGGTGGCGGTAAGGGGCGAATACCGGATCAATAACCTTAACCGTTCTATCGGGGCGATGCTGTCGAACGAAATATCCAGGCGCTACCGGGGCAACGGCCTGAAGCCCGGAACCATCAGCTACCGGTTTTACGGAACGGCCGGGCAGTCGTTCGGGGCCTTTTCTACCCGCGGTATCCGCTTTGAGCTGGAAGGCGACGCCAACGATTACTTTGGCAAGGGCCTTTGCGGGGCCGAGCTGGTGGTGTACCCGCCCCGTTCTTCCACTTTTATTCCTTCCGAAAATATGGCCGTGGGAAATGTGTCTTTCTACGGTGCCACATCGGGAGAAGCCTATATCCGGGGAATGGCCGGTGAGCGTTTTTGCGTGCGCAATTCAGGTGCCCGGGTGGTGGTAGAAGGAGTAGGAGATCACGGATGCGAATACATGACCGGGGGTATTGCCGTGATCCTGGGACAAACGGGCCGCAATTTTGCCGCCGGTATGAGTGGCGGTATAGCCTATGTATATGATGCTGACGGTTCTTTCGGCACCCGGTGTAACCCGGAAATGGTAGACCTGGATGACCTGACCGCTGAAGACATAGAAACGCTGACCGGCCTGATCACCCGCCATTTTGAAAATACGGGCAGCGATGTGGCGCAGGCTATCCTGGAAAACAGGAGCTTCGATCTGGAGAAATTTGTGAAGGTATTCCCCAGGGACTACAAGAAGATTTTATTGGAGAAGGAAATTGTGGCGGCGTAATTTAAGAATTGACAATGAACAATTGACAAATATTGGTGACAGGTGGGAACTCACTCGGAACTAAATACCTGGTACTATTATATATACAAACATGGGAAAGCCAAGCGGATTTTTAGAATTTGAAAGACAAGCTGCCCTGAAAAGGAGCATAGCAGAACGGAAAAAAGACTACCGGGAGGTAGAATACAAATACAATGAAAAGCAGACTACCGAGCAGGCCACCCGCTGTATGGATTGTGGTGTGCCCTTTTGCCACAACGGCTGTCCGCTGGGGAACAACATTCCCGAGTTTAACGATGCCGTTTATGAGGGCAACTGGAAATATGCTTTTGAGATACTGGATTCTACCAATAACTTCCCGGAATTTACGGGGCGGATCTGTCCCGCTCCCTGCGAGTCAGCCTGTGTGCTGGGCATCCATAAGAACCCGGTAGCTATAGAGTACATCGAGAAATCGATCATTGAAAAAGCGTTTGAAAACGGCTGGGTAACGGCGCGTCCGCCCAAAAAACGGAGGGAGGAAAAAGTGGCCGTCATTGGCTCGGGGCCAGCCGGACTGGCTGCCGCTTCGCAGCTCAATAAAGCCGGTTACTGCGTTACCGTATTTGAACGGGCCGACCTGGCGGGCGGACTGCTGCGTTACGGTATACCTGATTTTAAACTGGAAAAACAGGTGATTGACCGGCGGCTGAAAGTGATGGAGGAAGAAGGCATCATCTTCAAAACCGGGGTAAACGTAGGAACAACTCTTTCTGCTGCCCAGCTGCAGGAAGATTTTGACGCCGTGCTGCTGGCCATCGGGTCTACCGTGCCCAGGACCCTGGATATTGAAGGAAAAGAATTAAAAGGCGTATATTTTGCCATGGACTATCTCACCCAGCAGAATAAGCGGGTGGCGCTGGAGGAGGGTTACGACGGACTGGACCTGGCCCGCAATCATGCCGGTGAACACTACCGGGAAGACGATATCCGCGCCACGAATCAGCGGGTATTTGTAATCGGCGGCGGCGATACGGGCTCAGATTGCGTGGGCACCGCCAATCGCCAGGGTGCTGAGCATATTACCCAGATCGCTTACGGGTTGCTTCCGCCCGCAGAAAGAGATGCCAGTACCCCCTGGCCCCTGTATGAACATAAGCTGCGTACCTCTACCTCGCATGAAGAGGGTTGTGAGCGGCTGTGGAGTGTCAATACCAAAGAATTTATCGGCGATGAAAACGGTAACCTGAAGGCCTTGCGGCTGGTGGATGTTTCCTGGAAGTTTGAAAACGGGAAAAGAACCCTTATTGAAAATCCGAAGAGTGAACGGGTGGTTGAGGCTGACCTGGCCCTGCTGGCCATCGGCTTTTCGGGTCCGCAAGCCGGAGGACTGGTAGAAGACCTGAACCTGAAGCTGGATGCCCGCGGAAATATTGTAACCGAAAATTACCAAACATCGCAAAAAGGGATTTTTGCTGCCGGCGACTGCAAACGGGGACAGTCGCTTGTGGTCTGGGCCATATCAGAGGGGCGCGAAGCCGCCCGGGCTATGGATGTGTTTCTCTCCGGCAACTCCCTGCTGGAGGCAAAAGAAAGAGGAATGACGGTTGCTGCCGGCGCGTAGTTCCGGGTATCCGGCTCCGGTGTAGTGAAAAACACCCGGGAAGCGCTTAGGTATACAAAAGGTGCCTGGAAAACGCAGTAGCCTGCGTACTTTCCGGGCACCTTTTTTTTGCGGCCTTATTTCCTGAAAAAGAATTTGGCCGGAGCAATTTCCGCCTTCACCGAGTCGATCAGGGTTCCGTTAGGCTGGTAACGGAATACATAACCCGCCTGCTTGAAAGAAGGAACCAGCCCGCCGTAAATTATACCGGTTTCAGGATCTGCGGCCATCCCGTAAAAAATCTTTTTGATCAGCGGGGTGGTAGCGTTAATGGTGGTGGCATCTACCGAAGTGCTGTACACCTGGCCTACCTCATTCCAGTTTTCATCATAAGCAGAAAGGGTGAAATAAAGCGTTTTTTTGTCGTGGCTCAGCACAAACTTACCGGGGCTTTGTCCAGCAGAAGCCGGGTTAAGCTTCACCGTACTTTCCACTACCCTGGCAGAAGGGTTAATTTTCTTGAGCGCTCCGCCGGCATAAACCCAGAGCTTATTGTTGGCATCCACACCGATCACCTCCGGATCAGCACCGGCTTCAATGGTTTGTTTTACGGCATCTGTGTTGATATCAACCACGGTGATGACGGTTTTCCCCGAATAAATATTTCCTACAAAAGCTTCATTGCCCACTACGGCTATACTCTGAGCCCCGTGCTGAACCGGAATTTTCTTTGTCAGCTTATTGGAGGTCAGATCCAGTACGGCAATGTACCCGGGGTTGATATAGGTATCCGGCCAGCTGCCGGTTACATCCCAGGCGGTCACGTAGGCTTTGGTATTGCTTACTTTGACCACTTCACGCGGATTCTCTATTTCAGCAGAAGGAATCGTGGCTTCAGATTTAAACGTTCCGGCATCTACAATTTCAATCTTGTCCAGCCCGGGGCCGGAGTTATCGACCAGTATAATTCCTTTGCCGTTAACCTCTCCGTAACCGCTTACTCCGCCCGGGAGGCTTCGGGTATTTTCTTTTTGAAAAATATCGTACGTGATGCTTTGCGCATTGGCGGGCAGGAATGTCACGGTTCCGTTGTTATCGGTGAAATTACCTTCATTTACCACAATTACCCCTTTTCCGTATGGCTGTTCGGGCTGGGTGTTTTCATCGGTGTCACATGCATAAAGAAATGCGCAGAGAATAATTAATTTACGTTTCATATTAACTTGATTTAAAGATTTCCGATCAGGATGCTGAGCGCCACAGAGCGCATGGGCATAGCATTTTTCTTTTGGTTGGGGTAGAGCACATCGGTCACATTGTTTACCTGCAGAGCAGTATTGAAAACCCGCCTGGAAGTACGTTTTTCGTAGGCAATCCTGCCATTCATCAGGTAGAAAGGCATATACGGCTGACCGGAATGATCAAATGTGATATACCTTTTGGAATTGAACTGTTGCTGTATATCAACACTCCATGCCTTCCGTGTGGCAGATACCGTGCTGCTGACGGCGTGGCGTGGTACATACACGAGTTGCTTACCCAGGATATCGTGGGTATATGCCCCGTATTCTTTCTGTTGCGAAGCGTGGGTAAGGGTATACTGAGCCCGTACATCGAACCGGGTTTTTTCGATCCGGCTTTGAAGAGACGTTTCCAGCTCAATCCCTTTGGAAAGTACCTGCTGCAGGTTTTCTACCCGGTAATTTTTTTCGGGGTTCCAGTAGGTCCAGTTATCGATCCGGTTATGAAATACGGTGGCGCCCAGCCGGGTTTGGGTGATTGCGGTAAATTTATGCTGCCACACCAGGCCGGTTTCTTTGTTAAAGCCGGTTTCAGGTTGAATATCAGGATTACCCAAGACCTCCCAGTAGCGTTCGTTCAGGGTAGGCACACGGTAGCTTCGGGCCAGGGAAACCGGCAGGGTGAGCCTGTCCTTAGGGTTTTTAACGAGGATGTATTCCAGCCCGGCAGACGGCGTGAAGGGCGGGTTATAGCCGGTCACCCACGCCTGGCGCAGGTTAAGCGAAGAGCTCAGGCGGGCCGAAAACTGGTGGCGTAGCAGGGCATACAGATCCAGCCGGGTCTCCGTTTTACGGCCACCGCCATAACCGTCTACCCGGGCGTTATAGTATACCGTTTCTGCCCCGAGCTTCAGGTTAGTGCCTTTGTCGCAATCGTGTATCCAGGCCAGATCATGCTCGGCCCGCACAATATAACGATCTACCCGGGTATGGCTGGGGTTCAGGTTTTCTCCTTTTCCGTAATCGGTGATATCACGGATATAGGCCGTACGGAAAAGGGTTTTTCCGAGCTGGTACGAAAGGCTGCTCCGGTAAGCCTGTGTGCGGGTGATCTCACGCAACAGAACCACTTTGGGTTGCACGGCCAGGTCGTTATCTGAAAACCAGAGATTCAGCGAAAGCAGGTCTCCTTTGCGGTTCATAAAGTACAGGTCCTGTACAGCACCGGTCTGGCGGGTATGAATGGGTTCGGTGGGTAAGGTTTTCCCCTTACGGGTAATGGGTTCCGTACCGAAATTATTCCGTACGCTGCTTCCGTAAAGAAGTGTTTTCCCCGAAAGCTTTTTCCCGTTGCGAAGCAAACGGTGGAAACGCAGTCCACCCTGCCCGGAAAAATTCTCAGAGGTTTCGCCCCGTACTGCAGCCATCAGCTGTGTTCCTTCGGTTTGGAAACCAGGTAACGAACGTAGCTGAATGCTGCCGCCAACGGCATCGGTACCCACACAGCTGGCGGCAGAGCCGTATTGTATGGTCATTTCATCAAACCCGGCAAGGGGTATGGTCGAAAAATCGGTTTGTCCTAACGAAGGAAAATTAATATTGATCCCGTTCCAGAGCAGGGCCGTATGGCCGGCGGATGTTCCGCGGAAAGAGAGGGTAGCCAGCTGACCCGCTCCGTAGCTTTTAAAGGCTACGGGCGTCTGGAACTGCAGGAAATCAGCCAGGGTGCTGAAGCGGTTCCGGGCCAGGTCGGCCGAGTCTGCCTCCTGTATCTTCTGCCCGGTCATGAACCGTTCGGGGCGCACTCCTCTGACTTCCACTTCGCAAAGGGTCAGCTCTTTCTGGGCAAAAAGAGTTGCCGGGAAGCACAAGGCACTCCATAGGCTCAACAGCCTGCAATAACCGGGTAAACCGCCTGTTCTCAATTGAGGAAAAGATAAATGATCTCCCGGGCTCTATCCGCCGTAGATGTACCGGTTATTCTGGTTCAGGGCAGGTTTCCTGGCTAGCTTCCATTTTCCGGCGCCTTCCCATCCCGCAGCGGGGACAGTGGCTCAGCAGAAGGAAAACTTTGCGGAAGCTTACAGTTGCGGGGACAGCCCGTGATTTACACACGGTTCCCTATTATCTCTGTTCCGGCTATTCCCGGAACAAAGCACCCTGAAACTTAGGGCAAAGATAAGGGGATTCTGTTTGAAATTGTCCGGATTAATGCATATCTTTGAATACTGAATCTCTTTAATGAAAAATATACACAATGAATTACAAGATATCATTATCAGAAATGGACGAGTTAGCCCTACAGGAAAACTCGAAAAAACGCAAAATTTCCTTAGAGGAAATGCGTCATCAGGCCTCCGGGCTGAAACACAAAAGTCAATCAAAGCTGAAGAAGCATTCTGCCTGATTGATTTTGCCAGGAGAGAGAGAATCTTTTCTATACCAGGGAGATTTCACAGGAAGCATTTATCGCATCCGGGGCTGAACAGCGGGTTTATCGCTACGATGATCACCATGTTATCAAGATCAATGACGGTATTTTTTATGAAAATTGGTTAGATTATTTCAATAGTCTACTCATACATAACTACTTTTTTCGCTCTACAGCATATGATTTTTTAGGCTTTAAAATTATTGATAATGTATTATTTGCAGTAGTTAAACAGGAATTTATAGTCTCCGATGAGATGGTTGACCTGATTATAGTGAAAAACTTCTTAGCGTATAACGGGTTTCAAAACATACGTAATAATGATTACTATAATCCTCAGTTGGGAATAATATTTGAAGATCTGCATGATGAAAATGTATTATGCCGAAACGGAGTGTTGTATTTCATTGACACAGTATTCTATCTTACCGATAATTTTTATAAAGGGGTAGGCCTTGGGCAGGTGAGGATATAGAGCTAAAAGTACTACCAGGTTCTTCTCCTGATTTAAAATGAAGAAAGCCGCTGGGACACGGCTTTCTTCATTTTATAAATCTTGTTTTATCAGTACTCGTGCGGCAGTTCCGCATTGACGTGCTCATGCCACGGCAGCCCGTGCTTGTTCAGCAGATC
This sequence comes from Leadbetterella sp. DM7, assembly GCF_040829825.2. Taxonomy (NCBI): domain Bacteria; kingdom Pseudomonadati; phylum Bacteroidota; class Cytophagia; order Cytophagales; family Leadbetterellaceae; genus Leadbetterella; species Leadbetterella sp. DM7. Next base: position 372,975 of record NZ_JBFOLH020000004.1, read on the forward strand.
CATGAACGGATCGGGGTTCAGCTCTTCCACGTTATAAACGCCGGGCTTCATCCAGTCGGTATGGGTCAGCATCAGCATGGCTCCGATCATGGCCGGAACGCCGGTGGTGTAGGAAACGGCCTGGGAACGCACTTCCCTGTAGGCTTCTGCGTGGCTGCAGTTGTTCCATACATAATAGGTTTTGTCTTTTCCGTCTTTGACCCCTTTGATCTGGCAGCCTATCGAGGTTTCACCCGTATAGTTTTCTCCCAGTGAATCAGGAGCGGGCAGCACAGCCTTCAGGAATTCCAGCGGAACGATATCCTGTCCCTGGAACTTAATGGGTACAATGCTGGTCATGCCTACGTTTTCCAGCACTTGGAGGTGGGTAATGTATTGCTGGCCGAAGGTCATCCAGAACCGGGCCCTTTTCAGGGTAGGGAAGTTCTTCACCAGCGATTCCAGCTCTTCGTGGTACAGCACGTACGATTCCCGCGCGCCTATATTCGGGTATTCAATGGGTTTGTGAACAGACATAGCCGGAATTTCCACCCATTCGCCGTTCTCCCAGTAGCGGCCCGGCTGGGTGATCTCCCGGATGTTGATCTCCGGGTTGAAATTGGTGGCAAACGCTTTGCCGTGGTCACCGGCATTGCAATCCACAATATCCAGGTAGTGCAGCTCATCAAAATGGTGCCTGGCTGCATAAGCTGTAAATACCTGGGTTACACCCGGGTCAAACCCACACCCCAGCACGGCCATAAGCCCGGCTTCCCTGAACCTGTCGCGGTAGGCCCACTGCCAGCTGTATTCAAATTTAGCCACATTTTTCGGCTCATAATTGGCGGTATCGAGGTAATGTACACCCGTTTCAAGACAGGCATCCATAATGGTCAGGTCCTGGTAAGGCAGAGCTACATTGACCACCAGCTCGGGGCCGTACGCTTTGATCAAAGCTACCAGCTCGGGAACCTGGTCGGCATCCACCTGTGCGGTAGCTATTTCAACGCCGTGCATTTCTTTAATATCGGCAGCAATTTTATCGCATTTTGATTTTGTGCGCGACGCCAGCATGATCCCTGTGAAGACATCTGCGTTGATCGCACATTTGTGCGCCACCACCGTGCCTACGCCACCGGCACCAATAATCAATACTTTAGCCATTTGTTTCCATTTAAATTTGAATTGCAAAAATAGGCAATTCGTTCAGATATCGAAATGAAATTCACGCGGAAGCCCCCGGAGGCTGTCCGAAAAGGCTTTACGTACTTTTCAGGCACCTTTATATACCGGTTTATGCAAAACAGGCGTTGTATAAGATTTAAAATATTTTTCAATTACTGTTTCCGCATGTTTACCTTTGTGCACTTTTTAAAAGGGATAATGTTAAAAAAGAGTTTCCTGCTGGGTGTTTTCTTATGGATGCAGATACCGCTGTTCGCACAATATGCTAATTCAGTACGGTTTAACCTGGCCGGCCCTGCCCTTAACCTGTATTCGCTGCAGTATGAACGGCAGCTGACCGGCCGGCTGGCTTTCAATAATACGTTTTTCTACCGGCCCAAGTCGGATATTCCTTTTGGCGGGTTTATTGATAATTTTACCAAAAAGCACGGTGTGGGCCTTACCGGGATCAAGTTTGATGATATTTTTATGAATGAGGCGCAGGTAGGGGTGAAAGGGTACTCACCCGAGCTGCGCTATTACCTGGGAAAAAAGAAAAACAAGGCCTTCATCGGCCTGTTTGGCATGTATGAAGATTTTGATATGAAGGTGCCCGCCTTGGTCGGGGTGATCCGGGGCGACCAGTATTTTGATGTCAAGCTGCCCATTCATTTTACGTTCAAAACCTATTCGGGCGGGATCCTCATCGGGAAGCAGTTTGTCTGGAACCGGGTAGGGCTCGATGTGGTGTTTATCGGGCCGCATATCGGCTCGGCCGGTGATTTTTATGCCATGGGGAAGAACAGTAACCTCCAGGGACTCAATGAGGAGGAAAAGGAGTTTGTGAAGTATAAAATAAGGGAACGTTTCGGGTTGAAAGAAAAATATTTCAGCATGGAGCTGAATGAAGATGCTGCCGAGATAAAATCGATCCGGCCTGTGCCTTATCTCGGGATCCGCGGAGTGGGGGTAAATCTCTCGTATCGTTTTTAAATGCTGCGCCGCAGCCTGAAGCTGACCTGTATCAGGCGGTGGTCACGCAGAACAACCATTTCAATAAGATGGCCTTCTTTCTTGCAAAGCTGTTCATACAGCTCATTGATGGTCATAAAATTAGCCAGCTTGTTGTTGAAAATAATGACCTTATCACCGGGCAGCACCCCTGCCTGGTGAGCTACTGAATTCGGAATAACGGCGGATACCTCAAACGTCTTGAAATCTTTACCGGTAGCCCGCAGGTCAAGTCCGCTCATGTCTGATTCAAAAGGCTTTTTGAGGGTTTTCTTAATGGGCTTCAGCACCATCAGGTTCTGGCTGTAGTTAAGGGTCACCACAAATCGCTTCAGGATTTCCCCTCCGATGCTGCCGTGGCGCAGCTCGTGCTCTTTGGTAAACTTGCTGTCAAATACGAGGCTGTCGGGGAAAGAGGCGATCACATTTTTAAAATCGTGGTTGGCAAAACGGAGGAGGTCAATACGCCCCAGCTTGCCCTCGATATTGCCGTTCAGCCCCCTGCCCAGGTAGCCGTTGGAAAGGCGGTGCGGGATGATAGCGGGAGGCAGCGATTCCTGGTTCAGGAGCAGCGAATGGGCCCCGCCCGTATCAATGACAAGCTTCAGGTTTTCTATCTTTTCACCGTTCGACTCCAGCCGGTTAACCGTGATATAAGGCTTTGTTCTTTCGAGGTGTAGCGGAATGGCCACTCCCTTATGTTTCTTGTAACGGTATTTATACGGGTCGCTGAAGGTGAGTTGCCGGGTGTTGTAATCAATTTCCACGCTGAACCGCTTGAAAACATCGCTGCCCAGGATACCGTGAACGGGCATGCCCAGGTATTCCGAAAGATTCAGAAAGTTTTCTTCCAGGACCACGATATTCTGGCCGTAACCGGCTATGCCACCGAACTTCACGGTGTGCCCGAGGGATATGGAAGCCGTAACGGGAGGGGCTTCGCCGATACCACTGATCGAAATTTCCCGGGCAATTTTCAGGTTAAGCTTCTTCCGTAAAGTGGTATCCAGGATGATGATACTCTGTACTCCCGAGTCCAGGATAAAATTCAGCGTATCCGAATTGTCCACCACGGTTTTTACCACAATGAGATTGGCGCGGAGCTCAAACGGGCAGAACGTGTAATTTTGTTTTTTACGGATGGGGTTAAAACCGAAAGGTTTATCTTTTTGAGCCAGGCATGCGGGTATTTCTCCGGTAATGCCCAGCACCAGGAAGAGAAAAACCAGCAGGTATTTTTTACAGCCCTTCATAATAGTGGTGTAAAATATTAAAAAAAATGCAAAAGATAACAGAGATAAAATACAATAAAATAAATTCTTGTTTTCCATATAATGAACCATGTGTTGAGATTGCAGGTTTTTATTAAGAATTTTGTACGAATATTTAAAGGGCACTATGAAAAAAGATCTGCGGAAATTAACCCCTGACCAGTTAAAGGAATGGTTGAAATCAGAAGGAGAACCGGCCTTCAGGGCAAAGCAGATCCGCGAATGGCTCTGGGAAAAGGGGGCTACCGATATCGGGGAAATGACCAATCTGTCGCGGGTACTCCGCGATAAGCTGGCTGATGCCTTTGAGATCCGGAATGTGAGGGTGCATACCTCGCAGTTTTCGGCTGACGGCACCATCAAATCAGGATTTAAGCTCTACGACGACCACCTGGTGGAAGGCGTGCTTATTCCTACCGAAACCCGCATGACGGCCTGCATATCTTCGCAGGTAGGCTGTTCACTGACCTGTAAATTCTGTGCCACGGGCTATATGAACCGGGAGCGTAACCTGGACGCCGCCGAGATCTACGACCAGGTGCAGCTTATCAGGAACCAGGCAGAGCAGCATTTTAATGCACCGCTCACCAATATTGTCTATATGGGCATGGGTGAGCCCCTTTTAAATTACGCTGCCGTGCTTGAATCGGTGGAAATGATCACTTCACCGGAGGGGTTGAACTGGTCACCCAAGCGCATTACGGTTTCTACGGCCGGTATCGCCAAGATGATCCGTAAGCTGGGCGATGACGAAGTGAAATTTAACCTGGCCCTCTCGCTGCACGCCGCCAACGATGAAAAGCGGAACACCATCATGCCCATTAACGAATCGAACTCGCTGGCCAACCTGGCAGAAGCCTTAAATTACTTCTATAAAAAAACCGGTAATAAAATTACCTTTGAATATATTGTTTTTCATGGATTTAATGATAAAATTGCTGACGCAAAAGAATTGCTGGCTTTTGTGCGTCGGGTGCCCTCCAAGGTAAATATCATTGAATACAACCCGATCTCGGAAGCCAGCTTCCGGAATGCTGATCCCCTGGCCATCGATAAATTTGCAGCATTTCTGGAAGAAAACCGGGTAACGGTTAACATCAGGCGGAGCCGGGGAAAAGACATTGATGCGGCCTGCGGGCAGTTGGCCATAAAGGAGAATTAACAATTTCATAATATACCATATACCGACATTCTTTTTATTTAAAGGGAATTTTGCAGCCTCTAAAATCAGAATACTAACTCTCTCATTCCTATGTTTGGATTAGAAAACGACATTTTCCTCCTCCTGGCCGTTTGTATTTTTGCAGCATGCCTTTTTGAGTTTATCAACGGGTTTCATGATACGGCAAATGCGGTGGCCACGGTAATCTATACCAACTCCCTTAAACCTGCCCAGGCCGTATTGTGGTCGGGAATGATGAACTTTATCGGGGTCATTACCGGTGGGGTGGGTGTCGGCATGTCTATTGTCAATCTTTTGCCGGTTGACCTGCTCATTGACCAGAACGTTTATCACTCCATTGCCATGGTGCTGGCCATGTTGTGCAGCGCTATCATCTGGAACTTCGGTACCTGGTACTTCGGCCTGCCTTCGTCGAGTTCGCATACGCTCATCGGGGCCATTATGGGGGTGGGCTTAGGCTATGCCATGCTTCCTGAAAATGCTTCGGGAGCGGCAGCTATCAACTGGGATAAAGTAAAAGAGATCTTTACCGGGCTCTTTATTGCCCCGCTGATCGGTTTTACGCTGGCGGTTATTCTCATGTTTATCCTGAGAGTTTCCGTAAGCAAAGATGTCAGGAACCAGATATTTTCCGAGCCCAAGAAAAATCAGCCGCCTCCGGGCTGGATCCGTACCACGCTGATCTCTACCTGTACGCTGGTAAGCTTCTTCCATGGGAAAAATGACGGGCAGAAAGGGATCGGGCTGGTGATGCTGATCCTCATAGGTATTCTGCCTTCTTACTTTGCCATAACTGGGTTAGATGACCTGAAAAAGATTCAGCCTGACCTGGTACAGATACAAAGCATTGTATCCCGGATAGACACCACCCACCTGGGTGCAGACGAACGCAATCATATCCGGGGCATTAACGAAAATCTTGCTGTCCTGATGCCTGTATCTCAGGGGATTTCCCCGGATACCACCAAAAAGCTGCACCTCAGAGCCGCAATTCTGCAGATATCTACCAACACCAAAAAGCTGCTGAAAGACGAGAGCGTGAAAATGAGCAGCAAAGACCGCGAAGACCTGTCGGTGCTGGCCACCAAAGAAGAGAAAGGAATACGGGCTGCCATAGACTTCGCCCCGTTTTGGGTTATTCTTATGATCTCGCTTTCCTTAGGAATGGGCACCATGATCGGTTGGAAAAGGATCGTGGTGACGGTAGGAGAGAAGATCGGGAAGTCGCACCTGACCTACGCGCAGGGGGCTTCGGCCGAGCTGGTGGCGGCCATTACCATCGGGCTGGCATCCGGGTTTAAGTTGCCGGTAAGTACTACGCACACCCTGTCTTCAGGTATTGCGGGCTCTATGGTGGCGTCAAAAGGCATCAAGAACCTGCAGTCCAAGACCATCAAGAATATCGGTGTGGCCTGGATACTGACCCTGCCCGTGTCCATTTTGCTTTCGGCCGGCCTGTTCTTATTGTTCCGGGCAATGCTTTAAAGCTCCTGCAGGAGAGAGCCCGGATATCCGGGCTTATAACCGTACAAACCCATCCGTGCCCGGCCCGTCCGTGTTATCCGTGACAAACTGGCTATATTTATTCAAAGAGCCGGAGCAGCCTGAACATGCCTGCTCCGGCCATAAAAATCAGAAAAGCCCGAGCTGCTCGCCTTCGCTTCCCGGCTTGGTGTGATCAAAATCCGGTGCCTCGGGGTCGTTGCCTTCTGTATCGTTTTCCTCCGGTTCGTTTTCCGGTTGCTCGTCGTTGGTTTCTTCTTCCAGGATATCTTCCTCTATCTCCTCTTCCTCTTCTGAGGCCAGTGCTTTAAAGCTTACAATCTTATCGAAAGGCAGCTTGTTTCCTAACGCTTTCCAGCCTTTCACATCAATCATCTCGTCTACTTTGTAGAGATCGGTGGTAACCTCGGTTTTCCGGTCTTTCCGGTGCCTGATCTCCACGCGTGGCTTCTTGTCGCAGGTAGCAAAAACCAGCTCTGATTTAGGATGTTCAGAGATGAAGGTAAATTTCTTATCCATGGTAGACGTTTCTATCAGGAAGCGCTTAATGTGGTAATGGCGGTGCTCGCCGTCGAGGTAGATGCAGGAAACCGGCCTTTTTTCCTGGTACTTGCAGATGGTTACCACCTGGCGCGGGTCGTAATGGTTGGTTAGCTCGAAATTGGTCAGCTCGTATTCTCCGGTGTTGTAAAGCACCAGGATCTTGTCGCTGGGACCAAAATTGCCCAGGAAATTGCCGTGCCCGTCCTTGTTGAGCCGGCCCAGGGTAGGCGTATACCAGATATCTACACCGCCCAGGGTAGATTTACCTGCCGTTTTAAAGGCAATTTTCCGCACGGCATATTTGGAGACCAGGTTACCCATGGCCGAGCGGTTTTTGATGAGCAGGTCGGCAAAATTGAAATCAAATACCTTCTTTTTGGCGTTTGAGCTGGCCGTCAGGTTCACGGTCACCACTTCTGCTTCCCCGTTTTCGTTGGCTGAAAAATAGGTGACCTTCGAGCGCGGACTGCCTTTGGTAACGTCATACTCCTTGTCGCGGGTAACGCCGGTCACGGCAAAGCGCTTGGCAAATGTCCGCCCGCTTTTGCCGTCAAGGTACATTACGTTGTAGATCTTCCGTTCGTCATTCTTCCGGAAAACAGCGCAATAGATGATATTTTTGCCCACGAACACCTTATCCTGGATCTTGACCACCGAAAATTTGCCGTCGGCCCTGAAAACAATGATATCGTCAATGTCCGAGCAGTCCATCACAAACTCGTCTTTTTTCAGGCCATAGCCGATAAAGCCGTTCTCGCGGTCTACATACAGCTTCTGGTTGTTGGCGGCCACTATAGCGGCCTGCACCTCGCCAAATTGCAGGATCTCCGTTCTTCTTTCACGGCCTTTTCCGTATTTCCTGATCAGCTCCTGGAAGAAATTAATGGTGTAACGCACCAGGTTTTCCAGGTTATCGTTTACCTCCAGCAGCTCTTCCTGCAGCTTCTTCATCAGCTCATCGGCCTTGAAGCCGTCGTACTTCGAAATCCGCTTGATCCGGATCTCGGTCAGGCGGAGGATGTCTTCCCGCACAATCTCGCGGTAGAAATCTTTCTTATACGGTTCCAGCCCCCGGTCTATGGTCTCAATGACGGCCTCAAAGGTCTCGCATTCTTCGATGTCGCGGTAAATCCGGTTCTCAATAAAAATCTTTTCCAGTGAGCTGTACAGGAGTTTTTCCATCAGCTCTGCCCGGCGTATTTCCAGCTCCCGCTTGAGCAGGTACATGGTCTGGTCGGTAGAATTTCTCAGGATATCGCTCACCCCCAGGAAACGGGGCTTCTGGTCAGCGATCACTACCGCATTGGGCGATACCGATACCTCGCAGTTGGTAAAGGCATAGAGGGCATCAATGGTGATGTCGGTAGAGGTATTGGGCGCCAGGTGGATCAGGATCTCCACGTCTTTGGCGGTATTGTCTTCCACCTTTTTGATCTTGATCTTCCCGCTGTCGTTAGCTTTGATAATCGACTCGATCAGGCTGCCGGTGGTGGTAGAGAAGGGGATCTCGGAGATCTTCAGCGTCTTTTTATCCACCTCCGATATCTTAGCCCGCATTTTTACCTTGCCGCCCCTGGCCCCGTCGTTGTAATGGGCGACGTCAATGAGCCCGCCGGTCAGGAAATCGGGGTAAAGCACAAAAGGTTGCTTTTTCAGGTGTTTGATAGAAGCTTCACAAAGTTCTATAAAATTATGCGGGAGAATTTTGGTCGACAGACCCACGGCAATGCCTTCGGCGCCCATTTCCAGCACCAGCGGAAACTTGGCCGGCAGGGTCACGGGCTCGCGCTTGCGGCCGTCGTACGACATCTGCCACTCGGTGGTGTCTTCGTTGAAGAGCACCTCCTGTCCGAATTTGGAAAGCCGCACCTCAATATAACGGGGAGCAGCGGCCGAGTCACCGGTACGGATATCGCCCCAGTTTCCCTGGATATCCAGCAGAAGCTCCTTCTGCCCGATGTTTACGATGGCATCCCCGATAGAAGCATCCCCGTGGGGGTGAAACTGCATGGTAGACCCTATCACGTTGGCTACTTTGTTGAAACGGCCGTCGTCCATTTCCTTCAGGGCATGGAGCAGCCGTCTCTGTACGGGCTTCAACCCGTCTTCCATGGCCGGAACGGCCCTTTCCAGGATCACATACGATGCATACTCCAGGAAATACTTTTCAAACATATCATCCAGTATCTCCTTCTGGTGTGTAGGGTCGTAAGTCTCGTCGCTCATTTATATGGGTTTCTCAGTTTACGCAAATATAAGAAATCTTGCGGCTTGTTTGATGCAGGGAAGGCATGGAATAAGCTTTGACAGGCGTGTTTTAACTTTTTTTCCCTGTACCCGGGAAAGGATATTCTTTAACGCATAGCTTTGTGCCTGTGAACAGATTCAGATGATGAAGAAATATTTAATTTCTATTTTAGGATTGGTTCCGTTTGGACTTTTTCTGAGCCTGCAAAGAGACTCAAAAGATTATATACAAAAAATATCTTTTGAAATTACTTTTCCAATGATGAGTACTGGAATGGATATACCATTTAGGGATACAGTCACCATTTATTATGATTCCAGTTATATAGTCTATGAAAAAGGATTTTTTCATACCGATGCCAGTATTTTTGGAGATATTATTGAAAATGATAGTCTTACAGGTACTTTTAAGAAAACCAACTCTGAGATTAACTCAAATGTAAGCTTAGCTTTTTTTGGATATTTGAAGGGCGAGAATTATGGTATACTTTATTATCCATTTGATCACCAAGTGAGTAAACAAAGAGTGGATACGATGAAAGTACAATGGGGTGGTGAGGCTTTTAAAACTTTTCTAACACTTGAAAATGCCAGACTAGTGAATAGAAAAGCTACTTTGAATAGGATAACTGAAAAATATATTACTATTAATAAAAAAGATGAAACATATCCCGATAGTATTTTTGTCTATTATAGTTCTGCAATAAAGGGAGACTTTTTCTCTTTTAATAAAGAGTTAGAAGAGAAAAATCATATGAGAATTTCTGACATAGTGATGTTCTTTAAGAAGTCATATTCTGAAATATACGCAACAACATTGCCTGATAGAGAACTCTCCGTCAGAATGCTGGATTCGAAAATTACTGATTATGATAAGATCAGCAAAATTTTTGAGAAATTCAGAAAAAATGATTTTTAGCATTTTTGCGGATGCAGGCTACATAACTGCACCCGTTTCCTTAAATAAACCTTATATAACCTTGTATGTTTTGCGGTATACTTTTAAAAATGCAGCAAATAGCCCAATGCCTGGAGGTGAATTTGTCGGTGCTTCTTTCCTGAACGTATAGAATAAAAAAATGCCTCCCTTTGGGAGGCATTAACGCAAAACTGGGTCTTAATATCTTTCTCTTCTTTGAGGTCTTTCGCCTTTAGGTTCGGCAACTTTAACCACGATCGTGCGACCGTCCAGTTCGGTCTCATTCAGACTGTTGATAGCTGCTTGAGCTTCTGAGTCGTCAGGCATTTCCACAAACCCGAATCCCTTGGAACGGCCTGTGAATTTGTCAAAAATAACCTTAGCTGAATCCACTGCGCCAAATTCCTGAAATGCGCCAAGAAGGGTGTCGTCTGTAGTGTCGTAATTCAACTTTGCTACGAAAATGTTCATTTGAAAAAAAATAAAAAATTAATAAATAGAGCTTAAACACCGTAGCAAAACCGATATGAATATTGACCTGCAAACGAAGTAGTAACTCGAAAACGTAGTAAAGGTATTGTTTTTAAATTACATTTCAAGCAGCGCAACCGTTTATTATGGCCAACGGGCGGGCAATCCGGCTTACCGCTTTTTACAAAAACGGTCTGTATGCTGGTATTATGGCGGTTTTGAGCCCGTTTTGCAGCAGGGAAACACCACATTAAATTTACCTTAAAATTTATTTAACGGTACCTTGTTAAGGCCGGTACGGGTTTTTATTTTCAAAAAAGAGGATTTGACAACATAAAAAATGACGTATCGTTATATATTTGTTAAACAGAACCAACAGGATCGGAATGAGGTCAGTGCTTACGCTTTTACTTTTGATTTTTTGTTTTTTTTCAGGCCCGGCAGGTGTTGCCCAGCTTAAGAGCTATAAGCGGGGCTTGTCGAGCTTTGAGAATGGCCATTACAATATAGCTATCCAGGAATTTTTGAAGGTAAAGGATATTGAACAGGCCTATGCGGGAGATCTGAACCGGAAGCTGGGGGATGCCTATCGCTTAAGTAACCGGTGGGCAGAGAGTATTCCTTACTACGAGAAAGCCATTGAAAACGGGGTGAAAGATTCGGATCTCCTGTTTTACCTCGGGTATGCCCTGAAGTCAAAAGGGGAGTATACGCGGGCAAAAGATTATTTTAAGCGTTTTGCCGACAGCAACCCGGCCGATAAGGTATTGGCTGAACGGGTGCTGCGGGAAATGAATTCGCTGCTATTGACCGAATCGATATTCCGGAAAAATTCGGAAAAGGAATTCCGGAACCTGGAGGCCGTGAATACACCCGGATCCGAATTTACAGGCGTGGTGCACAAAGGATACCTGGTTTTTGCCGCTTCGCGAAAAGAAAAGATATACGCCAACGACCTGCCTTACCTGGGCTTGTACAAGGCCAGGATCAGTGAAAACCTGAGTACGGTAGGAAAAACCGAGCTCTTCAGCGCGTCTGTTTTTGCCGATGACCGTAACGAAGGCTCACCCACCTTTACCCCCGACGGTAAAATCATGGTATTTGCCCGGGGAAATTCAGGTAAAAGAAAAGACCTTTCGCCCGATGTGGACCTGTACATGAGCCGCTATGTGGAAGGGGATGGCTGGACCAGCCCCGTGCGGGTTCCGGCGTCTGACTCGCTGGCCTTTGACGGTTCGCCCGCTTTCTCGGGAGACGGTAAAACGTTGTATTTCAGCTCTAACCGGGCAGGTGGAAACGGCGGGCTCGATATTTACCGGGTAAACATGGATGCCTCCGGAAGGTTCGGGAACGCCGTGAATATGGGAAAAGCCATCAATACCGCCGGTGATGAGGCTTTCCCGTTTGTATCGGCTGACGGCAAGCTGTATTTTGCTTCTGACGGGCACCCCGGCCTCGGGAAGCTCGACCTGTTTGTGGCCATACGCACCGGTGGTAAAATTACGGTGGAAAACCTGGGGCTGCCCTACAACAGCTCTATGGATGATTTCGGTTATACCGAAGACGAGTACGGGAATGAGTTCTTTACCTCTAACCGGTCGGGCGGGAAAGGCGATGACGATATTTACTATTACCTGGCGCCTGAAACACCTGTGGAAGTGGCAGAAACGCCTGTGCCGGAGCAAGATAAAAAAGTAGTGAATTACTTCCTGGCCGGTGAGGTGCTGTCGGAAGGCAAATTGCTGGATTCGGCCGTGGTGAATATCTATAAGATAGAAGGAGGAATAGAAACGCTCTTCGCGGAGAACCTCGTGACCCGTAACGGACAGTTCGGACCGGTGAAAATGGAGGAAGACGAAGACTATGTGCTGCTGACCGAAAAGCCCGGTTATCTCACCAAAAGAGAAGGGTTTACCATGTACGGCCGCTCCATACCCTCTGTTCTGCTGACCCGGCCGGTCACCGATACTACTTTCCACGTCCGCATACCGCTGGACGGCATATTTGTGGGCAAGACCTTCCGGCTGGAAAACATTTATTACGACCTGGATAAGGCCGATATCCGCCCGGATGCTGCCCTTGAGTTGGATAAGCTCGTGCAGATCCTGAAAGATAACCCGGGTATCCGGATTGAGCTGGGATCACACACCGACTCCCGCGCTTCTGATATTTATAACCTGCGGCTTTCACAGCGCAGAGCCGATGCCGCCATTAACTACATTGTAAACAAAGGCATCTCGCGTGAGCGGCTTGAAGCCCGGGGCTACGGGGAATCGGAGCTGCTGATTGAAAATGCCAAAACCGAAGCAGAACACCAGCAAAACCGCCGTACGGAATTTAAGGTGACCGGTATCGGGAAGGCAGAGGAGTAAAGGCTACTTCCGGCCTTTCAATCCACCCGGTAGCTGATAAAAGCTACTTTCCGGCTGTCGGGACTCCAGGAAGGTACATTGATGGTGCCCTGCCCTCCGAAAAACACGGGCGTGATATCCCGTATTTCGCGGGTTTCCAGGTTCATCAGCCGGAGCAGCACCTGTTTCCCGAATAAATGATTCTGTTTCTCATCTGTAGTGTAAGCCAGGTATACGATCCACCGGCCGTCAGGAGAGGGGTGGGGGAACCAGTTGGAATACGCGTCGGAAGTCAGCTGCTCGGGCTGGCTCCCGTCAGGGTGCATGCGCCAGATATGCATGTGGCCGGTCCGGTAAGAATTGAAATAAATGTATTTCCCGTCGGGTGAGTACTCCGGTCCGTCGTCCAGTCCTTCGGCATCGGTCAGCCGGGTTTCTTTGCCACCGCTGACAGGAATGCTGTAGATGTCAAAATTGCCGTTGCGTTCGGCACAATACACCAGTGTACGGCCATCCGGGCTCCAGCCGTGCCAGTAAGAGGGCACTTCCGGGGTTATTCTCCTCGGTGTTCCTCCTTTTGCAGGTACCACATATATGGCAGATTTGTACGATTTGGAAGACGTGTCGCTGACGTCATTATGGCTGATGGCCAGCCATTGTCCGTCGGCTGACAGGCCGTGGTCATTGTTATTCTTATCGGCAAAATCCGTATTTAACAGGCCCATTTGGCGGGTGGAAATGTCCAGGGTATGGAGCTTCCCGCCACTGTTCAGGATCAGGTATCCCTCCGGGTGCCAGTTGGGTGCCTCAAAGTGTTTTTTTACCCGGAGAAGGGTGTCTGTTTTTCCCGTAAAAATATCCACGGTATGCACAAAGCTGGTTATATCTCTGCTGCCCTGTGCCGGGCAATTGAAATACAGGCCCAGGGCCAGTAAGGAGATAAAAAGTTTCACAGGCTGAAAGATTGATACTTCGAAAATAATGCTTTCTTTTTGAATATCAGCACATATCGGTACAACTTTCCGCAAAAATCCTTACCGGGAAAAAGGATTATTCCCGTACCCGGCTCACTTTTTACCGAGTTTTCTGACCACCCAGGGGAGTGAAAGTCCCTGTCCAAGCAGGGAGAACAAGACCACAGCTATAGAAAGAAAAATAATTTCATTCCGCATAGGAAACGGCGATCCGTCGTTCAGGCTTACGGGAAGACCGATCGCGATAGCGAGGGAAACAATCCCCCGCATGCCTGACCATGTAATGATAAAGCTGGTGCGCGAATCGAATAAGGCATCTTTGCTGACGGGCCGTTTGCCGTCAAAGGCTTTCTGAAGATTGAACTGCTGCATGTATACCCTGATCATCCGGATCGCCAGCGCCACCAGGGCAATGATGCCTGCATAGCCCGCAAACGACCAGACCTCTTCGGGATTTATCTTTTTCATTACAATGGGAAACTGCAGCCCGATTAACAGGAAAATGAGCCCGTTCAGCAGGAAAATAATGACGTCCCAGAAGTGTTTGGACTGGTTCCTGACTTTTTCCGGGAATTTATGGCGGCTCAGCCTCGACATATTCAGGCCCAGGATAACCACGGCGATCACACCCGATACCTGGAAATGTTCGGCGAGAAGATAGGTGACAAACGGCATCAGCAGCGTCAGGCTGATGATCACCATGTCATTGGTGCGGAAAAAGCGCAGTACCCAAGCCTGCAGGATGCCCGTGACCATGCCGACCAGGAAGCCGCCGCCCAGCACCAGCAGGAACTGGAACGAAGCTTTCCACCAGACAAAAGCAATGCCGGTAACGGCGGCGGTGGCAAAGCGGTAGGCAATCAGCGCCGATGCATCATTTACCAGGCTTTCCCCTTCCAGGATGGTCACCGTTTTATGAGGCAGGCCCAGTCCTTTGGTAATGCCGATGGCCGCCACGGCATCTGTAGCCGAAAGGATGGCTCCGAGCACAAAGGCCAGGGGCCAGGTCATGCCGGGGATCAGGTAACGGGCCACGGCCGCAATGCCTACCGTGGTAATGAATACCAGCCCTATGGCCAGGGTGCTGATGGTATTGATATTGGTCTGGAAATCGCGGAACGAGATATTGAATGCCGCATCATACAGCAAAGGCGGCAGGAAAAGAAGCATCACAATTTCAGGATTCAGCTCAATGTCGGGCAGGATTGGCAGGAAGCCGATCCCGATACCTACCAACAGCAATAATACCGGCGCCGACAGCTTTATTTTATCGGCCATACCCGATGCCCCGATCATCAGGGACATGATAAGCAATACAATAGTATAATTTTCCATTCTGCGGCCAAAAATACGTGAAATAAACGGAAACGGATTAATATTCCATGATATCTTTATACAAGACATCCAGGCGTTTACGCAGGTGTTTTACAGCGTAATGCTTGCGGGATAAGAGCGTATTTACGGGTATGTTTATGGTTTCGGCTACCTCTTTTACCGATAGGCCTTCCAGTTCGGTAAGCTCGAAAGCCTCCCGTTGCTCCGGGGGTAATTCGGTGAGGGCGGCCTCTATTTCTTTCCAGATCAGGGAGCGCATGTATTCTGTTTCGGGTGTAAGGTCATCGCTGCCGAACAGGATCTCCGAAAACTCTTCGGAGAGATCTCCATCCGGGGTATACCGGGAGACCGGCAGGGGTTGTTTTTTCCTGCCGGTATTGATGATGGTATTGCGGGCTACACGGTACAGCCAGGCCGTGACCTGTTCAATCGGGCGGATATTGTTTTCAACGGTTTTGGCCAGCTGATAAAAAACCTCCTGTAAAATATCTTCTGCGTCTTCCCGGTTAGCAACCCTTTTGCCAATAAATGACTTTAGGCGGGGTTGATGTTCTTTTACAAGCTGTTCAACATGGTTTTGCTCATCTTTCGCCATCGCCGTGCTCTGCCTGACCGGGGTACCCAGCTCCGAACGGGTAGCCAAAATTCCGCCTTTTGGTAATAAATTCCCTGCGTTGTTCAGGAGTCATTTTCATCCATTTTTCTCGGATATGATTTTCTCTTCCGTGCATCATCATTCCGTTCCATCCGAAACGCCCGAAAAGAATGCGGCACAGAGCAAGCAGCCCTGCTGCCTGCCAGAAGGTAATGGCCGTCAGTCCGAAAATAGCCGGCATCAGGTGATTCCATAATATCATAGTAACGGCACTTATCACAGCCAGCGCTGCTATGCCCGTTAAAACCAGTTTTGCACCTCTTTGTCTCATTGTTGTAATTAGATAGGGAAAAGATGCCTGGTCCTTTTCAGGCATCTTTCCCGGTTGATTAATGGTCATGTCCCCAGAAACCGGACATCCGGTTTTCAAAGGCTTTTTTACGTTCATCTACGAATGCCTGCTTCTCCTCTGCCGACATTTTTGTCCATTTTTCGCAGAGCTCGTCCAACTTCTCTACCGAAAAACGGTCTTCTCCTGCTTTTCCGAATCGCTCATTGGCAAATTCAAGTTTTTCACTATCGGTCATTTTCGACCATTCTTCCCGGAATTGCTTTCCTCCATCCTTACCAAAAGGATTTCTTCCGAAGAAACCCATTCCAAAACCTCTTGTTGTCATCATCTGCTTAAATTTTTATTTCGTTATACTGACTTTTTAAGCGCGCTTATTACTACAGACAACTGAGGTGAAAAAATATTTTATAAAATTTGATTTATTTTCCAGAAGAGGTAATTCCGCCGGGAGTAATTTAAAGATAAGCTTGTATTACATGGGGTTGGGAGGATAGCACACAGGTTTATGCCGGTAGCGAATTTACCCCTTGCCCGAATGTCAGAAGATTGCTGTCGGGATCCAGGATGGAGAACTCTTTTTGTCCCCACGGCTTGATTTGCAGCGGGCCGTTGGGGTGAATAGGTGTATTGTTGTCGAGGAACGATTGATACAATTGGTCAATGCTGTGGGTGCGGATATAGACCTGACCGTAATTTTCTTTCGGATCCAGTGTTTTGAATTCAAAAAAATGGATTTCCACGTTATCCCGGGCCACTATTAAATAATTGCCGAAATCACCCAGTTCTTTAAATCCCAGCTGATCGAGGTAAAAGGCTTTGGTAGCGGCTTTGTTCCGCATGGGTAATTTCGGATGAACGGCGGCCAGCATAATTCTTGTGTTTAAGGTAAATAATTTTGCCCGGGTACTTTGTGTACAGAGGTCCGGAGTTTTGCCTTGCTACAGGCGGTATACCTGCCGGGCATTTTCGCCGAAAATACCGGCCTTCTCCGTCTCTGAAAGCCCGGAAAAATAGCTTTCCAGGATGTCAAGCTGCTCTTCGTAGGTAGCCGCCACGAGGCATACGGGCCAGTCGGAACCGTAGAGCAGGCGGTCGGCACCAAAAGCATTCAGCACCATATCAAGGTAAATGTAAAAATCTTCTTTTTTCCAGTGGTGGTAATCGGCTTCGGTAACGAGCCCTGATACTTTGCAGAATACATTGGGATGGGCGGCCAGCTCCCGGATGTAATTGGCCCACTGGGTCACCTTGCCTTCGCGGATCAGGGGTTTCGCCATGTGATCCAGCACAAAGCGGGTATCGGGGCAGGAGCGGGCAATAAAAACAGCATCTTTGAGCTGCGGGGGGTAGATCAGGATATCATAGGTAAAATCGTACCGCGACAGCTTCTTGACGGCTTCCACAAACTGCGGGTTTTTCATGAAGCCTGCCGGCTCGCCCTGTACAATGTGACGGAACCCCTTCACTTTCTCCATGCCCGCATATTTCTCCAGGTTTTCCTCCAGCCTGTCTGAAAAAAGATCCGTCCATCCTACCACTCCCCTGATGAAAGGATTTTGCAAGGCCACCTCATGAAAATGGAGGGTCTCCTGCTCGGTCTGGTTGACCTGCACAAATACACAGCCGTCAAACGCATAATAATCCAGCACAGGCTTCAGGTCTTCCGGCTGAAAGCTCTTGCGGATAGCCGCCATATCATCGGTAAGCCAGGCAAATGTTTCAGGATCGTAGGTCCAGAAGTGCTGATGAGCGTCAATTTTCATAAGTTTTAACCGATTTAAGAAAAATTTCCCTTAGAATTTAAAATTTCCCCTTCAGAAACCTCGCCGTATGGTTGTCTTCCAGCCGGATCATCTCTTCCGGCGTACCTTCAAAACAGAGGTATCCGCCGTTCTCGCCGCCTTCCGGGCCCAGGTCAATGATCCAGTCGGCTGACTTGATGACCTCCATGTTGTGCTCAATCACAATCACTGTGTCGCCCTGGTCCACCAGGGCATTCATGGCTTTCAGGAGCTTCCGGATGTCGTTAAAATGCAGGCCGGTGGTGGGTTCGTCAAAAATAAACAGGGTTTTGCCTTTTTCCGAATTTCCTTTACCCAGGAAATAGGCCAGCTTTACCCGCTGGGCTTCTCCTCCCGACAGGGTGTTCGATGCCTGGCCGAGGCCGATATAGCCCAGCCCCACCTCCTGCAACGGCAGAATTTTTTCGGCCAGCTTGGGTTGTGAATCTTTGAAGAATTCCATGGCTTCGTCTACCGTCATGGCCAGGATATCCGCAATATTCTTATCGTGATACGTTACTTCCAGGATTTCCTGCTTGAAGCGCTTACCGCCGCAGCTCTCGCAGGTGAGCTTCACATCGGCCATGAACTGCATTTCTATGGTCTGGTAG
Organism: Leadbetterella sp. DM7; assembly: GCF_040829825.2. NCBI lineage: Bacteria > Pseudomonadati > Bacteroidota > Cytophagia > Cytophagales > Leadbetterellaceae > Leadbetterella > Leadbetterella sp. DM7. The sequence goes on from NZ_JBFOLH020000004.1 coordinate 391,265, forward strand.
CCTTCTCCCTGGCAGGCCTCGCAGCGGCCGCCGTCTACGTTAAACGAAAAATGAGCCGGTTTGTAGTCGCGCTGCTTTGCCAGGGGCTGCTCGGCCATGAGCGCCCGGATGGTGTCGTAGGCCTTGATATACGTAACCGGGTTGGAGCGACTCGATTTGCCGATCGGGTCCTGGTCTACCATTTCCACCTGTGCAATACGGCTGAGACTGCCTGTGAGCTCATCGTATTTGCCGGGATCTTCGCCCGAACGCGGCTCGCCCACCAGGCGGTCGAGCACCGGGTACAGTATTTTCCGGATCAGCGTAGATTTCCCTGAGCCGCTGACGCCGGTAACCACGGTAAATATGCCTAACGGGATCTTGACGTCGAGGTTCTTAAGGTTATTTTCGCGGGCGCCGCTCAGCAAAAGGAAATCCAGGAACTTCCGTCGGTTTTTGGGTATTTCTATGGTTTCCTGTCCGTTCAGGAAGTCGAGCGTGTGCGAACGACCGCCGCTCTGACCGTTCCATTTGCCCTGGAACACCAGCTCGCCGCCGTATACGCCGGCCTCCGGACCGATATCAATGATGTCGTCGGAGGCTTTCATGACTTCTTCTTCGTGCTCTACCACAATCACGGTGTTGCCCAGGTCACGAAGCGACTTCAGCACGGAAACCAGCCGCTCGGTGTCGCGCGGGTGCAGCCCGATACTGGGTTCGTCCAGGATATACATAGAGCCAACCAGCGCGCTGCCCAGCGACGTGGCCAGCCGGATCCGCTGGCTTTCACCCCCTGAAAGGGTGCGCGAAAGCCGGTTCAGCGTAAGGTAACCCAGGCCTACCCGCTGCATGAAATCGAGCCGGTTATTGACCTCGATCAGGATACGTTTGGCTACTTTGGTCTTGTACTCGTCGAGGGCGAGGCTCCTGAAAAAACCAGCCACCTGGTCAATGGGCATCAGCACCAGGTCTACAATAGATTTCCCGCCTACCTTCACGTAGGAGGCATCTTTCCGCAAGCGGGTTCCCCGGCAGTCGGGACAGACCGTACGGCCGCGGTAGCGCGACAGCATCACCCGGTACTGGATCTTATACGATTGCTCTTCCAGGTGCTTAAAGAAATCGGTCAGCCCGGTAAAATATTCGTTACCGTCCCACAGCAGCTGGTAATGCCCGGGATCCAGGTCTTTAATGGCCCGGTGAATAGGAAAATCAAACCGGATGCCGTTGCGCAGCAGCGGCGTCAGGAATTCACTCATTTTTTCACTCCTCCAGGGAGCAATGGCTCCTTCAAAAACCGAAAGCTTTTTATCGGGAAAAACCAGGTCGGGATCCAGGCCCAGCACGCTGCCGAAGCCTTCACAGCGGCGGCAGGCCCCGTACGGGTTATTGAAAGTAAAAAGATTGATGCTGGGCTCTTCAAAAAGAATGCCGCCGCGTTCAAACTTATCCGAAAAAAGACGTACGATATCGCCCTCCTCGGCCCTGACCACCACTTCACAAATGCCGTTTCCTTCAAAAAAAGCGGTCTGAATTGAATCGGAAAGGCGGAACTGGGTATCTTCATCGGGCTGCCCGGTGGCGTCGTATTGAATCACGGCCCGGTCTACCAGGATTTTTACGTCTTCAACCCTCACGTCAAAGCTCAGCACATCTTCAATCAGCACGGTTTCGTCTTTCACCTGTATGCGGTTGAAGCCCTTTTTCAGGAGCAGGTCGAGCTCCTGGGCTATAGTGCGGTCTTCTTTGGGCTGCAGGGGGCTCAGGATCATCACGCGGGTGCCTTCCGGGTAGGTAAACAGGTAATTGACCACGTCAGTTACCGTATCTTTGCTGACCTGTTTGCCGCTGACCGGTGAGTAGGTGTCACCTATCCGGGCAAAAAGCAGCTTCATGTAGTCGTAGATTTCGGTAGATGTGCCAACAGTAGACCGGCTGTTGCGGGTGCTGACCTTCTGGTCAATGGCTATGGCCGGTGAAATTCCCCTGATATAATCTACTTCCGGCTTTTCCATACGGCCCAGGAACTGGCGGGCATACGAGCTCAGGCTTTCCACGTACATTCGCTGACCTTCTGCGTAAAGCGTATCAAATGCCAGGGAAGACTTCCCGCTTCCGGACAGGCCCGTGACTACCGTCAGGGTATTCCTTTTAATGGCTACATTTACGTTTTTGAGGTTATTAACCCGGGCACCTTTGATGATGATATATTCTTTAGGATCCAGGTGGTCGACGTCAGGAACAGAGCTCGTGTTTTTCATTGTACAAAAATACAATGTTTTTACTAAAATCAGCAGGTTTATAGTAACCTTCCCATGGGCTTTATCGTGTTTTTTGCCGGGGAATGCTTCAGGATACTGCACAAAGGCTTATTTTTGCGGCGCCGGGCACGAAGTACCCGGAATCAATCACCCGGAACTGATTTATCCGGAACTCATTTATCTTATGAAACAAGCAGTAATATTTGACATGGACGGGGTAATTGCCCATACCAACCCATACCACTCCCTGGCTTTCCGTGCATTTTTTGAGAAAAGAGACCTGTATCCTACCGATGCCGAATTTGCCGAGCACATGTTCGGGAAAAGCAACAGCTATATCTTAAAGCATTTCCTGGGACGGCCCGTAACGGGAGATGAGTTTGCGTCCATGGAAGAAGAGAAAGAAGGGCTTTTCCGCGAAATTTATGCCCCGCATGTAAAAGACATCGAAGGTTTTTCGGCCTTCCTGACCGCCCTGAAGCAGGCCGGTTTTCAAACGGGAGTGGCCACTTCTGCCCCGCGGGCCAACCTTGACCTGATCATGGGCCGGCTGGGCTTTGAAAAGCAGATGGAGTCGGTTATGGCCAGTGAAAACGTCACCCGGCATAAGCCTGACCCCGAAGTATACCTGAAATCTGCCGCTAACCTGGGCGTAGCCCCTGTGCACTGCGTGGTATTTGAAGATTCTTTCTCCGGGATCACCGCAGCACGAAATGCCGGCATGAAGGTGGTGGGCGTGTTAAGCTCGCACACCCGCGAAGAGCTACCACCCTGCAATGCCTACATTCACGATTATACGGCCATCCAACCGGAAGACATCCGGCAAATCCTGAATACATGAACCTCTACCTTTTACCCATGCTCCTGGCAGAGAACAGCCATCAGCAGGCCCTCACGCCCCACAGTGTGGAAACGATCAAAAAGCTGAAGGTGTTCTTCGTGGAAAACGCCAGAACCACCCGCCGCTTTATCTCCTCGCTGAAGCAGGGCATTGTTATTGATGAGCTGCGGTTTATAGAGGTCAATAAAGATACTCCCTTTGAGAAGATCTTCGAGGCCGTATCGGATCTGAAAGAAGACGCCGGCATTATTTCTGAAGCCGGGTGCGCCGGCGTGGCCGATCCGGGTGCGCTGGTGGTAGAGGCCGGCCACCAGCTGGGCTTTACGGTGCACCCGCTGGTGGGACCGAACTCTATCTTACTGGCCCTGATGGGCTCAGGCATGAACGGGCAGTCGTTTGCGTTTCACGGTTACCTGCCCATTAAAGAAGACGAACGGGCGGCAAAGCTCAGGGCACTGGAAAAAGACGCCGTACAACGCAACCAGACCCAGATTTTCATGGAAACGCCGTACCGGAACAACGCCCTGCTGCAAACCCTGCTGAAGACACTCGGCCCGCACACCCGCCTCTGCATAGCCGCCGACCTGACGGCAGAAACCGAATACATTCTCACCCGGAGCATAGCCGGCTGGAAAAAGCATTCCCTGCCCGATCTGCACAAAAGACCCGCGATTTTCCTGATAAATTAAAATCCGTTTCCAACTTTTTTCGTTAAAAGAGAGTCTTTCTGTATAAAGAGGGATGAACAATCTCCTGCACCTGAATTTTATAAAAATGAAAAAAATAATAGGACTTTTGCTGGTGATACTGGTTTCTGCCTGTGACAGCTTTGAGCACAAGAGCGAATACGATAAAAGCTTCCAGAAATGGAAGAGCTTTAAAACCGCCAGTAATAATTCCTATCGTTATATCCTGACCGGAAGCACCTGGACGGGCGTATCGTGGGAAACGGAGCTCATCGTGGAAAAGGGGGAAATAACCGGGCGGAAGTTCAGGTATACAAATTTTGAAGGGGTCAGAAGGCCGGCCACCGGCTGGGATACGAACAGTGCAAAAGAAGCCCTGAAGGTGCTGGGAATGAGCGAAGAAGAATTTACACAACGTTCAGGCGCTGACTTCCTGGCGTATTGCGAATGGGAGGAGAAAGGCGTGGAACTGGGTACCCACACCGGTACCGCCGCCAGCGAACCCATCACCCTGGATGTGATTTACCAGCGCGCCAAAAACGAATGGCTGCAGGAAAGAAAAAATGTAACCACTTATTTTGAGGCGAAAAACGAAGGCCTCATCTCCTCGGCAGGATTTGTGGAAGACAATTGTGCCGACGACTGCTTCAGGGGCGTCAATATCCGCCTGATCGAAAAATTATAAGCATCAACAGAATCCGGCAACGTTACCGATACCGGCACAGGGTTTGAAACGGCCTGTTTCTTGAACTTTTTTGGTGAAACGTTGGATATGCCATATAAAAAATGGCAGACATTCGGTTCATGCCTTAAAATTGATTTCTGTTTTGGATAAATCTCGCTATTTTTGCTGCGGAAAAATAAAGACATAGAATGAAAAAAATAGCGGTTTACACTTCTGGTGGAGACGCTCCGGGTATGAATGCCTGTATCAGGGCCGTAGTAAGGGGAGCCATTTATCACGGGCTGAAAGTTTACGGTATCCGGCGGGGATATAACGGAATGATATCCGGTGATATCTTTGAGATGACGTCAAGTTCGGTAAGTAATATTGTACAAAGAGGAGGAACTATATTGAAATCGGCCAGGAGCAAAGAGTTTCTGACACCGGAAGGCCGGAAAAAAGCCTACGACAACCTGGTAAAGCTGGAGATCGACGGCCTGGTGGCCATTGGCGGTAACGGTACGTTTACCGGTGCTGAGGTATTTTACAACGAATACCAGCTGCCTACCGTAGGCTGCCCGGGAACCATCGATAACGACCTGTACGGAACCGATTATACCATCGGTTTTGACTCGGCGGTAAACACTTCGCTGGAGGCTATCGATAAGATCCGCGATACGGCCGATTCGCATGACCGCGTCTTTTTTATCGAAGTGATGGGGCGCGACTCGGGGTACATTGCGGTGCAATCGGGTATAGGCGGCGGCGCGGAGATCGTTATGGTGCCCGAAACCCATACCCCGCTGAAAAAAGTGGTATCTTCTCTTAAAGACGGGTGGAGACGGTCTAAATCTTCTTCCATTGTAGTGGTGGCAGAAGGAGACGAAGAAGGCCATGCCACTGAAATTGCGGAGAAGATCAAAGCGCAGGTAGGCGATAAGCTGGATATCCGGGTAACTACCCTGGGCCACGTGCAGCGGGGAGGCTCACCTACTGCCTATGACCGTATCCTGGCTTCGCGCATGGGCCTGGCAGCGGTAGAAGGCCTAATGAGCGGACAAAAGAACGTAATGGCGGGTATTATCAATAATGAAGTGGTTTATACGCCTTTCATTGACACCATCAAGAAAGCCAAACCTATCCATGACGACCTGTTGCGGATGGTGCATATTTTGAGCATATAATAAACAATTGACAACTGTCCATGGGCAACTAATATCATGTATATGAAAAGAATCTGTTTTCTGGCATTGCTTCTTACCGGTATTTTGCCGCTTCAGGCTCAGCAAAAGCTGACCGTGAAAATGCAGGTGCCTGATACCGTCAGATACGTGCAGCTGGCGCATTATTTCGGGTACAAGCAGTTTCAGAAAGTAGACTCGGCCAAAGTGGACCAAAACGGCCTCCTGAAATTTACGAGCGGGCCGGAAGGCTGGAAAGGAGGCGTTTACCTGGTAGTTATCTCTCCTTCTAAATTTTATGACCTGGTGATTTCAGGCAGGGAGAACGATATCTACATGGAGCTGGACACCTCGGATTACGTGGGAACGGTAAAATTCAGGAACTCGCCGGAGAACGATCTGCTTTTCGGGTACCGGAAATTCCTGAACCAGAAAATGAAGACGGGGGAAAAGCTGCAGGCGCAGCTTAAAACAGAACGCGACCCGGCACGGGTAGCAGCCCTGCGGAAAGAAATGGATGCCCTCCAGAAAGAGGTCAACCACGAGCTGAAGAAACGGGCGGATGCGCACCCGGAGCTCTTCGCTGCCCGCATTATGACTGCCAACCTGGAACCCGAGCTACCCGAGAAGGCGCCTTTGCTGGCCAATGGACAGCCTGACTCCACCTTCTTTTACCGGGAATACAAGAAACATTATTTTGACCACCTGGATTTTTCAGACGAAAGAATGATCCGGACGCCTTTCCTGGAAAGCAGGGTAGAGCGTTATTTCAAAAACCTGGTGTACCAGCGGGCCGATACGCTGAAAAAGGAAACCTCTTATGTGCTGGGGCTGGCCCGGAAAAATAAAGACGTTTACCGGTATGTGCTGTGGTACCTCACCAACCAGTACGAAAATACGGATGTGGTGGGCCTGGATGGTGTGGTGGTGCATTTGTATGAAAATTATTACCTGAAAGATGCCGACTGGCTGGACAGCACCAGCCGGGCCCGGTTTGCTGAGCGCCTGAGCGTGATGAAACCCCTGGAAACCGGGAAGATCATGCCGGCCCTGGTCCTGAAAGATACCCTGGGCAAAACCCATGACCTCTACGACGTAAAAGCCAGGTATACCCTGGTATACTTCTATAGCCCAACTTGCGGGCATTGCAAAGATCACGCTCCTGAGCTGGTAAAATACTTTGATGAAAACCGCAGCAAAGGCATTGCGTTGTGGAATGTTTCAGCCGATGTGGAACGGGATGCTGACGAAATGAAGAAGTTTATCCGGACCTACGATATGGGGCGCATGACCAACCTGCATGACCCCGACAGGAAATACGATTTCTTCTACCGGTACGACGTATATTCTACACCTACTTTGTATATCCTCGACGAGCAGAAACGCATCATTGCCCGCCGGATACCCATTGAAGAGATCAACGGTTTCCTGGCCCATTACGAGAAAAACGTAGCGGGCAAATAAAGCCGTTTTACCGCAGTTCTTCCAGGAAATAGGTAATGGCCAGCTTGTAACCGGTAAGTCCCAGTCCGAAAATGGCTCCGCGTACCTTCGGGCTGATGTACGAATGCTTCCGGAACTCCTCACGGGCGTGGATATTGGAAATATGCACTTCCACGGCCGGTGTGGTCACACCGCCCAGCGCATCGGCCAGGGCCACCGACGTATGGGTAAGGCCACCGGCATTGATGATAATGCCGTCATAAGAAAACCCCGTTTCATGAATTTTATCAATGATAGCGCCTTCGTGGTTCGACTGGAAATATTCCAGGGTCACGTCAGGGAAGCCGGCCTTTAAAACTTCAAAATAATCTTCAAAGCTCCGGCGGCCGTAGATTTCGGGTTCCCGCTTGCCCAGCAGGTTCAGGTTGGGGCCGTTGATGATAATTATCTTCACAGATCTGTTGGTTTTTGAATGTCAAATGTACGGAATAAAATTCCAGAATCGCCTGGTATTGAGATAGGCCGGGTTTTGCTCGTTGGCGTAGGCCTCGCGTTCAAAGCCAATGGCATAGTAGGCTTTGGCAGCGTCTTTACAGCGTATCCATTTCAGGGCCCATTCCAGTACATACCAGATATAAAAGGGCAGGATCAGCATTTCGAGCTGCTGCCGCAGATGAATGCGTTCGTGAAAAAGTAACCTGGGCGAAGGGTTTTTGCTCCTGACCAGCACAAAGGGCCACAGGGCTATGCCTTCGATGGTTTTGAAATTAACGCCCCGGATAACGATCATTTGCATAAAATTTAGCTATCAGCTATCAGCTTTTAGCCTTCAGCTCTTGGCTGATAGCTCATTCATCTTTATAAATCCCGATATACATCTTTCCTTCCGTATCAATAGAGGCCCGGTACATTCCTTCCGAATTGAACGGCATGGCAATATGCCCGTTTTTATCTACGGCGATCACGCCGCCTTCACCGCCCCGTTTTACCAGCTTTTGCATGACCACCTCGTTCGCTGCGCTTTTCAGGGGCAGGCCTTTGTATTCCATCAATGCGGAAATGTCGTAAGCCACTACCGAACGGATAAAGTATTCCCCGTGCCCGGTGGCAGATACGGCGCAGGTGGCATTATTGGCATAGGTGCCGGCTCCAATAATGGGTGCATCACCCACCCGGTTCCATCGTTTGTTGGTCATGCCGCCGGTAGAGGTGGCCGCCGCCAGGTTTCCCTGCTTATCCAGCGCCACAGCGCCCACTGTTCCGAATTTCTTTCCTTCATCAAAGATCAGGTAGCCGGTTTTCGGAGATGTTTTTCTGACCGTATCGGCGTGATCCAATTCGGTTTTTTCAGCTTTGAGCGCGCGTTGAAGTCCTTCCCAGCGTTTCTCGGTATAGAAGTAGGAGGGATCTACAATGGCTTCGCCCTGGCTGGCGGCAAATTCTTCTGCTCCTTTGCCGGTCAGCATCACGTGCTCTGAATTCTCCATGACCTTCCTCGCCGTTCTTATAGGATTCCGGATCGTAGAAACGCCGGCTATAGCCCCGGCGGCCAGGTTGGCTCCGTTCATGATGGCGGCATCCATCTCGTTTTTGCCTTCGTGGGTAAAAACGGCTCCTTTGCCGGCGTTAAACAGGGGGTTGTTTTCCATTTCCATTACCGCTGCTTCTACGGCATCCAGGCTGCTTCCGCCGTTTTTCAATACGGCATAGCCTTTCTGCAGGGCGGTAAACAGGCCTTCACGGTAGGCTTTTTCCATTTCGGCGCTCATATTTTTGCGGGTAATGGTACCGGCTCCGCCGTGAATGACAATGGCGGTTTTTCCTTGAGCGCAGAGCCCCTGCACCAAACCCGTTAACATCATCAAAACAAATATTTTTTTCATACCCATAATTAATTCAACATACACAACCTCCCATTAAAAACCCTTCATTAACCATTAACCATTAACCATTCCCTCTCTTCCCCTCCTCCTCTTTTCCCTCCTGGATTTTCTCATCCACTACCTGCAGGTCTTCCGCATCGGCCTCTTCTTTCAGCTCTTCCTGGGAGTCATTGTGAAGGTCAATCACAAAACTAAATAAAACTGGCAAATGATCGGACTCTACATCCGGTAAAGTTTTAAGTTCTTTCACAAAAATGTTGGCCGAATGATACACCTGGTCAATCGGGAACCGCAGCAGTCGGTAGCGGGCGTGGAAAGTAGATATGAATCCCCGGCCTATGCGCGGGTCAATGAGCTCAGAGGTCTTGACAAACAGCCGGGAGGCTTCCGCCCAGGCCACACAGTTAAAGTCGCCGATGGCCACGGTAGGCATGTCCTTGTTTTTCCGGATGGCCTTGGCTACGGACAGCATGTCACCGTCACGCTCCTTAGAGGTTTCCTCTTCTGTAGGGCTGGGTGGCGGCGGATGCAGGGCGAAGATCTTGAAAATAAAGCCGTCAGGGCAGATGACTTCGGTTTCAATGCTGGGCAGGTCATCGGCCACATAAAAATGCGTGGCCGTTTTTTGCAGCTTCAGCCGCGAAAACAGGTGCATCCCGTAAGTATTGTCCAGCGGGACCTTCACTGAATATGGGTAGTCTTTGTCCAGGTCACTGAGCGCCTTGTCCCACTTGCTATCACTTTCCATGGTCAGAACCAGGTCAGGTTTCAGCCCGCGAACCAGCTCCAGGAATTTTCCGTAATTCCGGTTATCCTGGTACACGTTCAGCGAAATTATGCTGAGGGGCCGGGAAGCCTGCCGGGTAAGAGGGCGGGTGGAGGTCCGGAACAGGGGCGTATACGGGTAGAGGGTGATTCCGTTAAAAAGAGCTGTGGCCAGGAGGGCCATTGATGTCCAGAGGGTCTCAGGAAGCAAAAAAGGCGAAACCAGCAGCAGGATAACCTGCATAATGAAGAGCTGTATTTTTCCGAAGTCAGGAACCCTGAAAACCCAGTGCGGGTTTTTTACCAGCGGAAGAAGGGGCATGATGATCAGTACCCAGGCCAGGAGGTGATAGGCCAGAATCATAGTGCGTGCCGGTTAAAATAAGGTGATATTTTAGTATTCAGCCGGTTTCGTTACGCCGGGAAACGGCTTATTGGGCTTAAGGTAAGAAAATATATGGATAACCAGTGCGTTTTGCCGATGTTTCATTGCGGTTGGCTTAGTTGATGACGGCATTTATCTTTTCCCAAAAATCCGCATCAAAGCCCGAAACCGCGAAGTCGGGGCTGTCCGGGTTAGAGGAGCTGCCCATTCGTACCACCACCATATTCCTGCCGGGTATCACATAAATCCGCTGATCGCGTGCGCCCATGGCTGCGTACATATCTGCCGGTGCATTGGGAATTAAAAAGCCGGTAAAGACCGTTTGGGAATTGGGTACCATAAATTTGGTTTTTCCGTTGAGCCACCACAGGTAACCGTATGCGGGATTCAGGTCTTGCGAGGTACGGGTGCTTTCGGTGAAATACGCCTCATTGATGACCGACTGGTCTCCCCATTTTCCTTTGTTTAGAGCCCAAAGCCCAAACCGCGCCATGCTCCTGGTGCTGCTGTGGTAGATGGTAAAGATGGGCCCAAAACTCCAATACCCGTCCATCCCGATCTTGTTTTTTAACTTCTCATTGAAATAGGTCTCAAAGCCGGTATCCGCAGCTTTGGCGACGACATCTGTCAGTTTCTGGAAAACATTGCTGTACGCCCACCGGGTGCCTGCATCCGCCACGTAGGTGAGGTTAGACCGGATCATTAATTGCTTTGTATCATCAATACCCGAGGTCATGGTCAGCAAATGCCTTACGGTGATCCGGTTTTCTTTTTCCAGTGGCATACTGGTCCACCCCATTCCCAGGTAATCCGATGCTTTGTTATCCGGGTTCAGTAAATTTTCCTGCCCGGCAATACCCGTAATAGCGGACACCAGGGTTTTCCCAGCGCTGTTCCATTCCCATTCCGTGGTGGCGGTGTGCCCGTTAAAATACTCTTCCATCACAATTCTCCCGTTCACCAGGATCATAAATGATTTTGTGTTGGTCTGGGTAAGAAACGTCTTTAAACCGGGAATAGCGCCGGTGTTCCAGCCCAGTTCCGTGGGGGAGGTGGTTTCCCATGCTGCATCGGAACGGGGCGGAAAATACAGGGAGGTGCCGGACGGAGACGGATCAGTCTGGCTGCAGCCTGTCAGCGACCACAGGACAAATAACCATAGGCTCATGTTTTTCATGCTTTGCCCGGATTCAAAAGTGATTTTGTTTATGGTAAACGTAATTACTTCACGTTTATGCGTTTTTTCTCTCCCTGGCATAGAGCTTCAGATCTATACAGCAAAGCCAAAACAAAAAGGCGACAAAACTGATTTTCTGGATGACCGGCAAAAAAATGATGAGCCCCCGGCTGTAATAAACATAGTTATTCAGCGCCACAAGGAGGATATTCAAAAGGCCAAAGGCAAGAAGGCCGTACCACCTAACTTTGTAAAGCCCGATAAACGTTCCCACAGTGGCAATAAGCCCGAAGAGTGATGCAAGATTGGTGATTAAGTCATGATTAAAAGTTGTAAATAAAAAGCAGGCAATTATCATGGAAATTGTCCCTGAAACCCGGATGATAAGTTTAAGTTTTTTGCTGCGAGTAATGTATTTTGTGAATAAAAACCAAAAAGACAGGAGGGTCAGACAAAGCACAAACATCCCGGTTATAGCCACCGGTTTTGCAGGATTGGGTTGCCCGTTTATGGCGTTTTCATTCAGTAAATTACACCAATAATTATTTGCCCAACTGAAACCCACAGCGCCTTTATCCACCTGTGACCCTCCCGGGTACAGCTGCGCAGCCATAACGTAAAGCCCTATAAAAATAAGTGTCCCGAATATTGGAGTCAATATCCGGGCACTTTTTGTTTTGTCTGTTTGCGGTGTCAACTGGTTATTTGATATCTTGTTTGTCAAAAATAGGATGGGAGGGGGCTATTTTTTTTTATACTGTGTTTTATAATATTATCAACGGAGTTTTTATCCATTTTAGAAAATGCAAACCACTTTTTTCCGAGGTCTTTCAGCGAAGCACCAAGATGATATACTTCTTTGCTGTCTATAATCAGAAATCGGTCATGGCTTTGTGTAAATGGTTCTACAACAAAATCTCCGTATTGTTCATTGGCTTTTTTTATGTCTAACTGCAATTGCTTGCTAATATTTTTGGTTAATATTAATGCGTTTACGCCTTTTTTCTTTTTGGTTAAATGGGTAAGTGTTGCTTCATCAATATAATTATCTATTAACACAATACTTTGCTTGGCGGAACGAATAATTTTAGAAGCAAATTCGTAAGCATCGAATACCTGTCCATCAAAAAATATGCCTTGTGTAGGAATTAAATGAGAATTGATTTGTAATTCAATTTCACTTATTTTATTACTTAGGCCGTCAACTTTATCTTCTATTCGGTTAATACGATTATTGATAGCATAGCCTTTTAATAGATATTCCTTTAATACACGATTTGCCCATATTCTGAATTGAGTTCCACGTCTTGAGTTTACTCTATACCCAACTGATAAAATTGCATCAAGATTAAAATGTTCAACATGGTAGGTTTTATTGTCAGAAGCAGTTGTTGCAAAAAATGCAACAACTGAGACTCTATCTAGCTCCTTATCCAGGAATATTTTTTTTTAAGTGTCTTGAAATTACAGACTTGTCTCTTTCGAAAAGGTTTGCTATTTGATTGAGCGATAACCAAAAAGTTTCCTTTTCTTCATCAATTTTTACCTCTATATGTTCCGGTAATTCATCTGACTGATATAAAATGATTTCATTCTTCATATTTATTTGTGCTTCATTACTGCAAAAATACTTTTGTTTTTGAGAAAACCATTCAGTATTCTGTTGGTTCCGGTAAATATCAAAAAAACCGGTAATAATATCTTGGACAGGATAGATAAAGTTATGATATAAAAAAGGGTTGCCGAAAAATACCGGCAACCCCTCTCTTGAAATAAATACCTCTTAAAGAATACGCAGGCCCAGGGTAAGCTGCCAGCCATCCATTTTCTGGTTGAATTTTTCATCCTGGAAATGCTTGCTGGAAATGCTGCCCAGGCTGCCTTCTTTCCTCAGGTCAATATCCAGCTTGCCGAACGAAAGCCCGGCGCCCAGCTGGTACCCGAAAGTCGCATTTTTAAAGGCATCGTCTTCGGTAACGGTGGTGGTCACGTTTTTCAGGAAGGTATGTTCTTCCTTCAGCTTCAGCGTAGCTACCGGCCCTGCATTTACCCGCAGGAAATCGAGCAGCTTGAAGCCCACCAGCACCGGGATATCCACATTTTTTATTTTAATATCGTATACAGTAGATCCGCTGGCATCGGTAAGAGAGCCGTTTCTCTCGGTATAGAGAAGCTCGGGCTGCAGGTAAATTCCTTCTCCGATACGTGCAAACACACCGGCTGAAAATCCGGTTTTGGTATCCAGGCTTTCTTTGTAATTGTTACTCAGTGAGCCGGCATCCGTATGAATCTTGTTCAGGTTGATTCCTCCTTTTATCCCGAAGCCGAACTGGGCTGAGGCAGCGTGGGTGAAGAATACAGTGGCTAATACTAAAATGAGTTTTTTCATAATCTCTTTTGTTTGGTTGTTTAAGTTATGAAGTCGAGTTTAGAACGTATATTGCGGTTTAATATTTTACGGAATGGCAAAAGTTAAAACCTCTTATTTCTGCCAGAAATGCGGTTATAATTCCCCTAAATGGCTGGGCAGGTGCCCTTCCTGCGGCGAATGGAACACCCTGGTGGAAGAAGTGATCTCGTCAGGAGAGCCGGAAAAGGGGAAATGGAGGAATACGGGGTCAGCCGGGGCCAAACCACGCCTGCTTTCGCAGATCAGCCGGGCTGAAAAATACCGCATTATTACAGAAGATGAAGAATTTAACCGGGTGCTGGGCGGCGGACTGGTGCCGGGCTCGCTCACGCTCATCGGCGGAGAGCCGGGTATCGGTAAGTCTACGCTGATGCTCCAGCTGGCGCTGAGCCTGACAGACTATAATGTACTCTATATTTCGGGGGAAGAGAGTGAGCAGCAGATCAAAATGCGGGCTGAGCGCTTACCCGTTCACAGCGAACGCTGCTATGTGCTCACCGAAACGTCTACCGACCTGATTTTTAAGCATATTGAGCTTATTGAGCCTGATGTGGTGGTGATTGACTCCATCCAGACCCTGGTTTCACCGCTGCTTGACAGCGGCGCAGGCAGTGTGTCGCAGGTCAAAGAATGCACCGCCGAGATCATGCGTTTTGCCAAAGAATCGGATGTGCCGGTGGTGCTGATCGGGCACATTACCAAAGAGGGATCGCTGGCCGGGCCCAAGGTGCTGGAGCACATGGTAGATACCGTTCTGCAATTTGAGGGCGACCGCTTCATGACCTACCGGATCCTCCGTACCATCAAGAACCGTTTCGGAAATGCTTCTGAGCTGGGTATCTACGAAATGCTGTCTAACGGTCTCCGGCAGGTCAGCAACCCTTCGGAGATCCTGATATCGGAAAAGACCGAAAACCTCAGCGGGGTGGCCATCGCTGCCATGATCGAGGGCAACCGGCCGCTACAGATCGAGATCCAATCGCTGGTGAGCACCGCCAATTATGGCACTCCGCAGCGAAGCAGCAACGGCTTTGACCTGAGGAGGCTGCAGATGCTGCTGGCCGTGCTGGAAAAACGGGGCGGTTTCCGGCTGGGTACGCAGGATGTCTTTCTCAACGTGGCGGGCGGGCTCAAGGTAGATGACCCGGCCATTGACCTGGCCGTATGCTGCAGTCTTGTTTCTTCGTACGAAGATGCGGTTATCCCGCATTCGGTCTGCTTCAGCGCTGAAGTGGGCCTGGGCGGAGAAGTGCGCCCGGTGAGCCGTATTGAGGCCCGCATTTCAGAAGCGGCCAAGCTGGGTTTTGAAAAAATATACGTGTCGCGGAACAACCTGAAAGGCATTAATACAGATCATTTTAATATTGCTATCCGGGGTGTAGGGAAACTGGAGGAGGTATTTGCGGAGCTGTTTTAAGGGATAGCAGAAAAAGTTATTTTCTGAAAATTATGATAGTGAAGCGGACTGTAATGGGTTGTCATTTTTGATTGTTTCTCTTTGCCTCATTGATTAGCTTATCAAAATCACTTTCATAGGTTTTGTCTTGTATGACCCTGAATTTATCGTATTCACCTTCGGCTTTGAGCTTGGCTTCGAGCATGGTTAACTTTCCTTTGTCGGTCAAAATCGGGTAGGGCCATTCAGAAAAAGCCCAACTTGTTCATTAAGAACTTGTTGGGCTTTTGATTATCTTTGTATATCACCCCGAATAATACGGTTGGAGCCAAAAATCGGGGTAACGAAACGCAAAAGATATGC